>JAISCM010000193.1 GCA_031265595.1 Tannerellaceae bacterium | reverse complement strand
AACTAACAATATTACTTTATGATTAAGTTAAAAGAAATTCCTAAAAAGCAGTGGATCAAGTTCAGTATATGGGCGTTGATATATACATTGTTTGCCATTTGGATGCAGAACGCCTGGTTGCTGTTGGGGCTTGTCGTATTGGGCGATATATTCCTGACTAAAGTAATTCCCTGGGGTGGGTGGAAGAAATCGAAGAATCCTTCTGTACGGCATGCGTTGGAATGGGTAGACGATATACTGTTTGCCCTGATAGCCGTTTATTTTATTAATCTGTTTGTTTTTCAGAATTACCAGATACCCAGTTCTTCTTTGGAGAAATCGTTGCTGGTGGGCGATTATTTATTTGTAAGCAAACTAAGTTATGGGCCGAGGGTGCCGAATACGCCCATCGCTTTCCCGTTGGTGCAGAATACCCTGCCTGTTATTGACACAAAGTCGTACCTTGACTGGCCCGAATGGGGCTATAAGCGGGTGGCCGGATTGGGAGAAGTAAAGCGGGATGATATTGTTGTATTTAATTTCCCTGCCGGAGATACCGTTGCTTTAAAAGTACAGAATCCGGATTACTATACGTTGGTGGCAATGTATGGCCGGGAGGCGATCCTGTTGGATAAGACTACTTTCGGAGATATTATCTATCGCCCGGTAGACAAACGGGAGAATTATGTAAAACGCTGCATAGGAATGCCGGGCGACACGCTGCTCATCGTAAATAATCAGGTATATATTGATGGCGTAGCGGCTAAGAATCCGGAGAAGATGCAGTTTAATTACTTCGTAGAAACGGATGGCTCTATTATTACGGAAGATCAGTTCCGGCTAATGAATGTAAGCAAAGAAGACCGCGCGATGGCGTCGGGACAGCGATTGTCTTACTTAGGCTTTACGCCTGATGCTTCGGGACAATATAACCCGGTGTACCATTTCCCTCTGACGCAAAAAGGAAAGGAAATTGCCGAAAGGTTGCCTACTATAAAAAAAGTAATAATTGAGCCGGATATAGCCGGCGGAGATAATTATATGTATCCGGTAGATTACAAGACCGGTTGGTCGCGTGATAATTACGGGCCTTTATGGATTCCGAAGAAAGGGGCCACCATCGAGCTTACCAGACAAAACGTAGGCCTGTACAGCCGTTGCATCCGGAATTACGAAAATAACACAGTAGAGGAAAAAGACGGGAAGATACTTATTAACGGAAAGGAAGAAACCGCCTATACCTTTACGTATGATTATTACTGGATGATGGGAGACAACCGCCACAAAAGCGCCGACAGCCGTTCGTGGGGATTCGTACCCGAAGACCATATAGTAGGCAAACCGATCCTTATCTGGCTTTCCTTAGATAAAGACCGTGGCTGGTTCGACGGAAAGATCCGCTGGAGCCGCCTGTTCACGATAGTACATAACTAATGGCAGACAGCAGTAAGATTAAGAAATATCTGATGTCTCTGAAAAGGAACCGGGGAGTAGGGATAATTATTATTGCTATTGTCGGTTTCGTTTTACTTATCCGTCATTTCTGTATCGGGTCATACCGTATTTCTACCCCTGCCATGGAAGAAGCCTTGCATCGGGGCGATTATGTATTAGTAAATAAGCTGGCTGTAAAAAAGCGATTGAACAGGAATGAGATCATTCTCTTCAAAAGCCCTTTACAACGCGACAAGGATCGTACGCCTCTTCTTGTAAGCCGTTGCATGGCGCTTCCCGGTGATACGATACACGTTGGCAGCGCCGGCTATACGATCAATGGCGTATTATATCCCCGTCCGCCCCAAAGCCTGGCTTCTTATACAGTATCTAAGGAAATCAGAGAACCCTTTGTAAAGCTGCTTGCTAAAATGAATATTCCCATCCGGGAATCGCAGGAGTCCGGGAACCCTCCGGTATTTATCCTGACTCCCTTTGAAGAATACCAAATCAGAGAAGAGATGAGTGAACGGGTAAACAAATTATTCGTAAGAGAGAAAATGGAAAACTACATGCTTGTTGTCCCCCGAAAAGGAGAGACATACCGCCTGGATCAAGGCTTTCTTATAGCCGGCAGAGAGGCGATCATTGCCGAATCGACGCAAGAGGCAGCCTTCTCAAACAACCGGCTTTACTTAGATGGAAAAGAGGTTAAGACATTTACGTTCGGCAAAGATTACTATTGGGCGCTTTCAGACAATACGGAAGACGCCGTAGACTCGCGCCGTGTAGGCTTTATCCCTGCCGACTATATCATAGGCAAAGTCTGGTTTCGTTGGTATAAGGCGTTATGATTTATCTCTCCACCGCCTATTCAGGGCCTGTACAGCAATACTGCAAGCTCTATCAATTTGCCGATGTGTGCATGGAAACTGCCGAAAATTACCAGAAGCAGACCTACCGCAATCGTTGTATCATTGCCGGAGCAAACGGGCCGTTGTCCTTAACGGTTCCTTTAGAAAAGCCGGATACGCTCAAATGCCTTACGAAGGATATCCGTATATCCGACCATGGAAACTGGCGGCATTTGCATTGGAATGCAATGGTATCTGCCTATAATATGAGCCCTTTCTTTGAGTATTACCAAGACGACTTTGCCCCTTTCTATGAAAAGAAATATGATTATCTTTTCGATTTCAACGAGCAGTTGCGCGAACGTATCTGCCATTTGCTGGACTTACATCCCGTCATACATTATACGCAAACCTACCAGCCGGAGGTAGAAAACGACTTCCGCGAACGGATCCGCCCCCGGCATCCAGGTAAAGACGATTCGTTCCGCCCGGCGCCCTACTATCAGGTATTCAGCCGGAAATCAGGCTTTTTGCCCAATCTGAGTATCTTTGATTTATTGTTTAATATGGGGCCGGAAGGAATCCTTATACTAAGAGATTCCATTCCCATTTCCGGTTAATTTTATTCCTTTTGGAATTTACGGCTTACTTTCAATAAGTTTGTTGTAAAGGAAACAACATTCTGCGATTCGTGTATCATATTGAGATAAACCATACTTGTTTTTGTACTGCTGTTTTGTCCTTGTATGCGCTTTAATTCCCTTTTCTTTAGCGTGATCAGTTGATTGAGCAAAGACGCAGAGTCGGATATCAATATATCAAATCCCCAATAATCATTCTTTTGGATCATTCCGGCACAACGGTTCAGGAATGACACGATATCCGGGAGTATTCTGCCAAAGTCTTCTTTCTGAATGTCGCTAAGCGGGTTAAAGTTATTGTCGATATGTTCTTTGACCGGCTCTGCCAATCTGCGCACGCTGAATAACGTTTCGCTGGCAAAGTCATTTCCCTGGTAGTAATAAAGCCCTTTTTCGATGGCAATACTGTGGTCGAGTTGTGTTACCCCTAATGTCCCTACGCGTTTAACTTGCTTGAGGTGGGTTTTCATATCTTCAATATCGCTTAATACCTTGCGTTCATCTTTCAGGTTTTCATGCATAAAGCCGTTGACTGCCGTCTCGAAGGCTTGTGCAATAAACGACAGGTCTTTGTATAATTCTTCGCGGCTGTGCTTGCGGAACAGGGTCAATGCCTCGCGGCTGTCTGTCGTGTCGCGCAGTTGGGCAACTGTTGAATTAACTTCTTCTCTCAGCGCCTCTTTCTTCATTTTCTTTTTATAAATAAGATGACTGCGTACAAGCATATAAACAGCCAGAGCAACCATTGCACCCATTCCCACGATTCCGCCTAAATAAATAAGCAGGGCAACTATAAAACAAATAGTAAACGCTGCTCCGGCCGTAATAAACCAGCCGCCGATAACCGAAATAACGCCTGTGATACGGTATACGGCTGTTTCCCGCCCCCAGGCATGGTCGGCCAGCGAACTACCCATGGCTACCATAAACGTAACATAAGTAGTAGAAAGCGGGAGCTTTAAGGATGTACCCATCGCAATCAATAAACCGGATAGCACCACATTGACGGATGCTCGTACAAGGTCGAAGCTTGCCTGATTCTCTATGGTGATACCGTCTCTGTTGAACCGGCTGTTGAGCCATTTCTTAGCGCCGACAGGCACGCAACCCATTACAGAAGTAGCAGCGCCGCTAAATGTACGGACTAATACGCGGGCAACGGGTGAGGTGCCGAAGTTCTCTTCGCCTTCCGACTGCCGTGACAGGTCTAAGGAAGTTTTAATTACTCGCTTAGCCTTTTTGGAAGTGAATAAAGCAACCACCATGATCAACCCCGCCCCTATCAGGAAATACCAGGGCGTTTGTGCGGACTCCAATAAAGAAGACATCAAAAACGTATCAGGAGCTACCGCACCATGCTGCGCCAATAAATCCATATAAGACGAATACCCAACCAAAGGAACCCCGATAAAGTTGACCAGATCATTCCCGGCAAAAGCTAATGCCAAAGAGAAAGTACCCATCAATACCACCACCTTGAATATATTTACTTTCAGCCAATACAATACCTGCATCAACAGCGTAAAACCAAGAAAGCTCCACCAGACAATCGTACTTGTATGGCTGTAAATGTACTCTTTGGTTGTTCCTGTCATAAAAGCGCTCTCTTTAAGCCCTTTTATAAGCATGAAGTAAAGGATAGCCGTTGCCGCCAGACCACCAAAGAGAGCGGCAAAGTATTTCATCTTTTTCTTATAATCGAAGGTGAATATAATACGGGAAAGATATTGTACCAGCGTACCAAACAAAAAGGCTATCGCCACAGAAAGGAAGATAGCCAGTATCATTGTAAATGCTTTTTCCGTATTTAGTAAGGTAGCAAACTCAAGCCCCCCGTCCGACTGTGTTACTTTGATCAAAGCCAATGCAACCGTACCGCCCAACAATTCAAACACCAGCGACACGGTAGTAGACGTAGGCATCCCAAGCGAGTTGAACACATCCAGCAATACAATGTCGGTAAGCATAACAGCCAGCAGGATACAGATAATATCGGTAAAATAGAAATACTGCGGCTGAAAAACCCCGTGCCGAGCCACATCCATCATCCCATTGGAAAGCGAAGCCCCAATGAATATCCCTACTGCCGCAATCGCCATGATCACCCTGAAAGAGGCAGCCTTAGAGCCGATAGCAGAATTTAAAAAGTTTACAGCATCATTACTCACGCCGACAGACAAGTCGAATACGGCAAGTATAAAAATAAAGATGACTAAAAAGAGATAGAATGTCTCCATATATTATAATAAATTCGTCGTGCAAAAGTATGTAACATTTACTTAACAATATAACAATCTTCGTTACGAAAATGTTACAATTTCCCAATATCGCTTAATTCTACCAGCTTGTATTGAAAAACTACATTGGTTTACACATAAAAAGACGTACATTTGTAATGATGTTTTAAATCCAAAAGCAGATGAAACAACGAATTTCAGAACTCCTATACTTGTCGCAAACTGAAAAGCAACAGAATCGTAAATCAGGTTACTGTTTATTTAACCACCTGTGGTGGAGTGGCATTCCATACTACTACGGGAATGTCCTCCACCTATATGATATTTCTTTATGTTTGCTTAGTCGTTTTTTGTTGCCGACATATATCGGCAGAATTACTGATATATATCGGCAATATTGCCGACAATTGTCAACAATATTGCCGACAATTGTCGGCAAACAAATTGTTACAACCGGTTTTCAATAGTTATCAGGTAGACGGTTTCCGAATATGTAAATCTATAGATCATTCTGTTTGCGAACAATGCGTTGTAATCAGCGAATGTAAGGGGGTAGTATAGGAGTTCTGAATTTATATAGACACATCGGTACTTGTCGGCTATTATGACATAGAGTTGAATTTTTAAAGTAATGAAGCAACAAGTAAAAAAAGAATTTGATACAGTTGCCTTTTTTCGTGCCGTAAAAGAAAAAATAGCAGAGGCGACAGAGGGCATGACGCTGCCGGAACGACGTGCGTTTTTTAAAAAGATTCGTGAAGGCAACGTCAGCCATGCCATTAAATTAAGGGATTAATACCAACGCAATCGGGGGGGGGACGATGTTACAATTTCCCAATATCGCTTAATTCTACCAGCTTGTTTACAATGGCGTAGACTGTTAGGCCGCTGGCGCTGTGGATTTGGAGTTTGCGGGCTATGTTTCGGCGGTGGGTGATTACGGTGTGGG
>JAISCM010000192.1 GCA_031265595.1 Tannerellaceae bacterium | reverse complement strand
TTTATATTACGCACAATAGACGGGCCACGGTCTATCGGGAAGACGGATTGCTCGCCCGAATACTTCATTTCGCGGATGCCTAAATCGTGCGCAACGGTCTGCAATTCGCAATAACCGTTTTTGCTACAGGTAAGGCACTCAAACGGATGGTTGGAAAGTATTAACTCCATGATCACCCGCCGGGCATTCATCACGCGCGGAGTATATGTTTTTACCACAAGCCCTTCGGTACATTCCGTTTTACAGGCAGGCGCCAGATTTCTCCGTCCTTCCACTTCTACTACGCAAATGCGGCAGGCGCCGGGATTGTTTTCGTAATGCAGGTCTTCCAGCTTCATGTGGCATAGGGTAGGAATACGGATACCGATGCTTCTTGCCGCTTCGAGGATGGTGGTACCGGCTGGGACTTCCAATTCTTTTCTGTTGATGACTAATTTTACCATTTTCATTTGTACAGGCTTAACGTATTAATGAACATATACCGCGCCAAACTTACATTTATCAAAACAAGTTCCGCAACGCACGCAAAGGATCGGGTCTATCACATGAGGCGCTTTCCGTTCTCCTTTTATCGCGTCTACAGGGCAGGCGCGGGAGCATGATGTACATCCGGTACATTTCTCCGGGTCTATAAAGTACTGGGTGAGCTTCCGGCAGCGATGGGCCGGACACGTCTGATCACGTACATGGGCGATATATTCGTCGTAGAAATTATCCATTGTAGACAATACCGGATTGGGAGACGTCTGCCCCAAGCCACATAATGCCGTATCTTTTATAACCAATGCCAGGTTGCGGAGCTTCTCCAGGTCGCTTTCTACCCCGACGCCCGACGTTATCCGCTGCAATATTTCGTGCAACCGCTTATTGCCGATCCGGCAGGGCGTACATTTCCCGCAAGATTCTTCTACCGAGAAATCGAGATAAAACTGCGCCATGGCCACCATGCAGTCGTCTTCGTCCATTACGATCATCCCGCCCGAACCCATCATCGACCCCGCTGCCAGCAGATTATCATAATCAATCGGCAGGTCGAGATGCTTTTCGGTAAGGCATCCTCCCGAAGGGCCGCCGGTCTGAACGGCTTTGAATTTCTTCCCGTCTTTGATGCCGCCGCCTATCTCAAAGATAACTTCGCGCAGGGTAGTCCCCATCGGTACTTCCACCAAACCAACTTTATTGATTTTTCCGGCCAGGGCAAACACTTTCGTCCCCTTACTTTTCGCCGTTCCGATGGCGCTGAACCAATCCGCTCCTTTCAGTATAATAGCCGGGATATTCGCATACGTTTCTACATTATTTACATTCGTGGGGAAACCTTTATAGCCCTTCTCGCTGGGAAAAGGCGGCTTTACCGACGCTTCGCCCCGCTCGCCTTCCATACTATGGATCAACGCCGTCTCTTCTCCGCAAACAAAAGCGCCGGCTCCATACCGGATCTCAATATCAAAAGAGAAGTCCGTTCCGAAGATATGCTCGCCAAGGAAACCGTATTTCTTTGCCTGCTGCATAGCTACTTTCAGGCGTTCCACGGCTAAGGGGTACTCGGCCCGTATATAGATCACTCCTTTGTCAGCGCCTGTACAATAACCGTTTATCACCATCGCTTCAATAACGGTATGCGGATCGCCTTCCAGGATCGACCGGTCCATAAAAGCGCCCGGATCGCCTTCGTCGGCATTACAGACAACATACTTCCGGCTACCTTCCGCCCGGCGGGTGATCTGCCATTTCAGTCCGGTAGGGAATCCGCCGCCGCCCCGCCCCCGCAGGCCGCTATCCATAATTGTTTTGATCACCTCGTCGGGCGTCATCTGCGTAAGCGCTTTTCCTAAAGCCAGGTAGCCGTCGGCCTTGATATAATCGTCTATATTCTCCGGGTCGATATGCCCGCAATTACGAAGGGCGATATGCAATTGCCGGGGCGCAGCATCACTGACGGTCTGCACCCGGTCTTTAATCCATACCACATGCTCCGGCATCACACCCTGCCGGATATAATGGGTTACAATATCATCTATTTTCCTATTATTTACATAGCCGAAAACAACCGGCTCGCCCCCCGGCAGCGTCACCTCAAGGGTAGGCTCTGCATAGCAATACCCCATGCACCCGGTTTGAACAATACGGGCCTGTATCTGTTCGCGCTCCAGCAAAGCCGCCAGATACCCATTCACTTCTTTGGCTCCGGCAGCGATGCCACAAGTAGCCATAGAAACCTTTATCTCCACTAATTCAGCAAGATGATCCGACTCGAAAGAAGCATTTAATGAGTCGCGTACGCATATAAGATTGTCTAACGTCTTCACTACATTCATGACTTTAAAATTAAAGATTAATTCCGTAATGGCGTTACACGGCGCAAACGTACATAATTTATTTTATTTTCTGTTTACTTTTAGTCCTAAAAAAATTACGTACGTTTGTAAAAACAAGTTGATAGTATGGAAACAACGGTATTAGATAAGGAAAGCCATGATGAAATCAGTTTTATAACATTCATCATCCCCGAGTTTGCAGCAGCATACAAAATGGACATACAGAGCGCTTACCGTTACCTGAAGCAATATGGAGGGATTGACTACCTGCGCGAAAACTGGTGGGCTTTACATACAGATAATCCTTTTTGGGCGGTACGCGAGCTGTTTGAAGTATGCCGGCAGAATGGAGGGTTGAAATGAGAGAATCTTTAGCAAAAACCTGTGTTTGGGATAAGCAGACATGGTGGTCAGGGGAGGATTATCTACCGATACAAGTACTTTTCTCACCCTATCTTTCAGCTTTCAGCCGGCTTGTAACTACTTGTGTATAAACAGCGATGGCTGAAAGATAATCCTTCAGCCATCTTTCAGCCGGAAAAAATACAGCTTATGACGAAAGTAAAAAAAAGTCTTCGCGATGTCTTCAGCAAGTCTTCGCGATGTCTTCAGCAAGTCTTCGCGAAGACTCTTTCGAATCATCGCGATGTTTTGTTAGAGTCTTCGCGAAGACTTTTTTATATCATCGCGAAGACTTTTTTTTGCTTTCATCGCCCCCTCCTGATTTTTGGCTGAAAGCAGGCTGAAGGGCCTTCCTTTCAGCCATAACCATTCATACACAAGTAGTTACAATCCGGCTGAAAGCTGAAAGATAGGGTGAAAAAAGTACTTGTATGGGTCGATTTGACGTACACCATCTCCTGAACGGCGTACATCATTGAAAAAGAGAAACGACAAATAGAATTACCTAAAAAGTATAACCGGCGCTGACACCTAAAACATCCCGTTCCAACAGGTCATAATAAGACCAGTATAATCCTACTTTTGTATTCCCGCAAATAATATATTCGTAACGAACTCCGAGCATAAAATTGCTACTGATTACATTATCGTACGACATGGAGAGATTATTGCCGCCTGATGTTATGACTTTCTTGTTGCCATAATCAACCTGCGTGAGTTTACTCAAACCATATCCCACATAAGGAGTAAAAAAATGCTTTTCGTTGCTCTTTAGTAAAGAGAGTAGATTATATCCCACATTCAGCATGAGCGAAACATCTTTTCTTTCCGAAATACTTGTCTCGCTTCCTCCCGAGGATTCATTATTCGTTTGACGGTTATAAACGTTGAGTACAGTTTGTCTATCGCTAAAAGGATGCGTATCGTACAAGGATAATTGAATACCCGCTTCTATTCCGGAAAGAACTCTGCCATACTCCACAACAAACGCTCCACTGTTCATAAAAGCCTTTTCATCTGTCCCAACATGCGACGTAGCGCCTGTCCCAATACCTGCACGAACATAGTATCCCGGCGTCTGCGCATAAACACAGAAAGATAATAACGTTAAAAATAATACATTTGTATACTTCATAATTAGTTGTATTTAGCTATAGATCATATTTCAATCCTGTTCTGTATTCTTAAAACATAACCCGTCTCTTTCCATCCGTCATTGCCTTGAAACCCATCTCCGACGGGGCCGAAATGCTGAATTTTTATCCTACTCATACTTTATCCTTTAGAGGCGCGTGACTGGAGTATCTTTGAGTTTGGCGGGATGTCGTAGGTGAGCCAGATGTTACCGCCTATGATAGAGTTTCGGCCGATGGTGATGCGGCCCAGTACAGAGGTGTTGGAATAAATGACAACATTATCTTCTATGATGGGATGGCGGGGGATGTCTATGGGTAATCCTTCGTCGTTGTACCTGAAGCTTTTGGCTCCCAGGGTTACGCCCTGATATAAACGGACATGGTGGCCGATAATGGTTGTTTGTCCGATAACGATACCGGTGCCATGGTCTATACTGAAATATTCGCCTATCTCCGCCCCCGGATGAATATCGATGCCGGTCAGCGAGTGCGCCATCTCTGTAATCGTGCGGGGCAAGATGGGCACATCCAGCTTAAATAAAACATGCGCCACCCGCTGATGCAGAATAGCCAACGT
>JAISCM010000178.1 GCA_031265595.1 Tannerellaceae bacterium | reverse complement strand
AGGTGGAAGCAAACTGGATGGGTGGAAGGAGTACGTTCCACCCTACTTTCCGTTCTGGGAGCGGGTTTGAAGCGAAAGGTGGAAGGTGGAACGTACTTTATAAAAGTAGTCAGAGGAGGTAGAGTAGTCAGGGAGTTAAGTAGTAAAAAAGGAGTAAAGTAGCTATATCTTTCAGCTTTTAGCCTCCTTTCAGCCAAAAATTACAGACCGGCGAAAGGAAAAAAAAGTCTTCGCGATGTCTTCAACAAGTCTTCGCGAAGTCTTCCCCAAACCATCACGGACTCTCTATCAAGTTATCGCGAAGACTTTTTTATATCATCGCGAAGACTTTTTTATATCATCACGAAGACTTTTTTCTACCATTATGATGTTTCTTTCGAACCATTATGATGTTTCTTTCGAACCATTATGATGTTTCGAAAGAACCATTATGATGGTCCGGAAGAACCATCATAATGGTCTGGAAGAAACACGATAATGGTTTGGTAGAGAGATCATAATGAATTTTTTATGAAATAAATATCTCCCCTCCGGTTTTCGGCTGAAAGGGAGCTGAAACGTCCTCTTTCAGTATGTCGTTTTGTAAACCAGGTATTTGCGGCAAAACTGAAAGCTGAAAGGAGAGGCAAAAAAGTAGTATATACTAAAGGGTGCATCCGTTTTTCAAATAGGATACACCCGTTTTCTAAAAAGGATGCACCCGTTTTCCAAAAAGGATGGCATGAATTTTTTAACACCTAATTATAGTTATCCTAAGATTTAGGGGAGAAATGGTTGTAGCGTCTTTAACTTTTTATATTTTTGTATCCGGAGAAATGAAGATTATGAGAAGGATCATTGTTCTAATACTAACAACTCTTTTCTTTGCCTTTGATGCGTTGCCTCAAGGGCAGAGTATGCGGGCTTTGGGGAGTGATTTTCCTTTGTTGACCCGGGCGTTTGGGAATGAATTGGAAGAAGAAAAGGCCGATTATATTTTTGTGGTGGATGTTTCGGGGACGATGCAGAATTATCAGTCGATCGTGGTTCCGGCCTTACAGGAATTTTTCCGTTCGCTGGAGGAGGGTGATTATGTGTCGCTGATCAAGTTCGGAGGAGCTGCCCGGAGCGAATTGGCGGGTTATGGAACGATTCGTTCGCAAACCCGGAACAGCCTGATTGACTATGCGCCCCGGCTATATGATTATCCTTCTAATCCTGCCGACAAGCATTTGTATTATAATTATACCGACCTGAGCGCGATGATGGATTTTCTGGCGGATGATATGAAGCAAATCGGCCGGAACAGGTTGAAGTTTGTTTTTATACTGACTGATTTTGTACACGACCCGTCGCCGCAACGGCGAGGAAACGAAAGCTGGCCTGTCATCGCCCGTCGTTTGGAAATGGAGCAAAGCGAGAATGACATCTGCATGTTTGCCCTCCAACTGCCGGGCAGAGATTCCGGGCGCGACTTTGATAAGATGAGGGAGACGATACCCCGGTCGTTCGATTTCGAATACCAGCAGATAACGGATGGCCCTACGCTGTCGGAATGGTTTCGTAAAAAGAAGAATGAAATTTTGCTCGACAAACTGAGCGCGCTGGTACACCGTAAGATGGAAGATGTGGCGTTTGCTGCTTCGGCCCATGTAACGATTGATGGAAAAACGCGGCTGGATGTATCGTGGAAGCCCAACGAATTATTCGACGTCTTGTCGGTCGATACCGTGCTACTGGGCCGTTCCGGTTTCCGGTTTGGCTCCCGGTTGCCGCAGACGGTTGATTCGCCCGGTAAAACATTGGATGCCGGTGTGCTGGCCTATCACAAACGATCCTTTCCTTTCTATCATTTCCTCCATGATACGTTGCAGGTGGTAGCTTCGCTGGTTGCCCCCTGGCAGAACGAATTGCTGCGTTTGGGCATAGAGAACCAGCAGATAATAACCCGTGCGCCTGTAGAAAGAGGCATATTTACCTTTCTGCTTCCTTTTTGGCTTACGATGCTGATCCTGGCCTTACTTATCCTGTACATCCTACTGGTTGTAAAGGCGGCCGGGCGAAACGGCAAAAACGAAAATAAGATAAACGGAACATTCGTTGTAGGTTATGACGGAGAGGAGCTGCTGAAAAGCCGTGTCTATAAAGCCGCAGAGAAAGTGGATATTGGTAATGGAGGGACAGACTTGCCGGTTTCTCATGCCGATTGCAACTGGCGGCTGGAGTATTACTACAAAACCTATTCTCCGTTCCGCTGTTTCAAAAAGCCGGAATACCGTCTTCGCCTGTTGCGAGGCTCGCGGTTTAAAACGAGCGGGCGGCAGTATGTAAAGCATCAATCGCCCCCAATAGGTAAAGGCGCTGCGGTTACGATAGACAACTTTTCTATTCGCTGGATACTTACCCCAGGAAAACAATATAAATAAGATATAGTATGGCCGAAAAACATATTTTTATAGGATTAGGCGGAGCGGGCGTCAATACGCTTGCACAGATAAAATACAAAATATATGAAAAGCTGCCCTCTGCCGGGCGTAAGTCGAGAGTGGAGCAATTGCAGGAAAAATACCGTTTCCTGTTTATTGATACCGACAGCGAAGATATACGTAAAAATAATGCCGCTTACCGGGATCGTTTTGAACTGGGGAAAACAGATTTCATCAATCCGGTAGAAGAATTGATCGACTTGGGCGAACAAAATCCGCTGGTGATCTACCGCGATGCTTCCAAGTCGGAAAACACACGCATCAACAAACGCATCACAGAAGCCTGCCATAAAGAAGTAGCCAACGATATTCCGAATAGCGACTTGCGGTTGGGAGCCGGCGCTTTCCGTATCAAATCACGGATAGCCTTTGCCCGTAAGGCCGACGATTTCATCAATAAGATGCATATATACATCAACGGCCTGAACAGCATCTCGGAAGGCGCCGTAGAGAAAAACACCATTTATTACTGGATAATATCCAGTTCCAACGGCGGAACAGGTAGTGGTATCGTAAATGATGTACTGTATTTTGTCAATATGGTACACAAGCAATTGGTAGGCAAAAGCGATCCGCAATTAGCCCTTTTGCTGTACATGCCCCAGTATTATATAGATGTGAACAATGGGAATGAGCGCTATCCGAAAAATGCTTATGCGGTGCTTTCGGAGTTGAAAGCCTTCCAGGTATTGTCGCGCGAAATAAGACCGCATACGCCGTTCCACCGGCTGGCCCTGCTTCGAGACTATACCCAGTTTGATACGCAGGAAGTGTATCGCCCGTTCAGTTACTGTATCCCGGTAGATTATCAAACCGATAAAGGCACCAATATGGGAAGCCTTCAGAATATGTACCACAATACGGCCGAGATGATCTATTATATCCATAGCGGCCCCGGCGCTTCCGGTTTCCGGTCTATACTGGATAATTATATCAACGAGATACAAAGCCGTTCGGCCGACGCCTTCCTGATTCCGATGGGATATATCGCCCTGCGCAAACCGGAGAAAGATTTTGAAGATTATGTGCAGATACGCTTGCGCTATGAATTGCTGAAATACGGCATAATTGGCCTGCCCAAACATCAGGGGGCGCAAACAGCCAAAGAGGTGTATAAAGACTACATCAATAAAAAATTATTTGATAAAAGCGGCGGCTCTTTATACGCTACGCTAAAGCAGCAGGTAAACGATATGCTGGAAGAGCGGATGCCCGACGGCATGATCCGTGATTCGGATAATAAAGTGATGAAAAAGTTGCCTCTCAATGTAAATCAAACCGAAACGGATCAGTTGGTCAAAGAAATAGAATATACCATTTACAAAAAAGAGCACTACATCAAAGAAGTACTTGCCGGTATTACCAGCGACCTATGGGGATGGATTGAAGAGCACAGCCTCCGGTACGGACTGGAATATGTTCAGTCTACCCTCTTCGAACTGGATATTTACTGCACAAACATCTATGATTCATACACCGGCAGCCAGCAGGGACGGGTATCGGAGCATGAAGCCAAACAGGAACAAATCAACTCGCTGGCCGCTACATTAGACGACTTGTATAAAAACGCATTGGAAATAACCGTAAGCGAAAGAGTAACGGGAAGCAATAAAAAGGATGTGGAAGCTTACTTCAGCGCCCTGAAAGACTATGCCACCCGGAAGGTAGACCTGATCATGCTGGATCAGGTAAATGAATTGCTGAAAATGCTTTGTGTAGGTACAAATGGCGTAGTAGACAAGATGCGCAGGCATGTAGCCAACCTGCTGTCGGAAGCTAAGCATATCCTGTCGGGCGAAAGAGGGCCTGAGTTTGCCTACGGCGAACTGGCTAAATCGTTTATGGAGAAAACGCGCGACGTGACGTCTGTTTACCTGCCCAAGATACAAGACTTTGCCGAAACATACGGCTGGAAAGAAGGACATAAATTCTCCAAATGGTATGAAGAGATCATCACTCCTTCGGATACGTATGATAAAGGAAAGGGATATATCCCGGTACGTTATACCGGCGAACACAGTCTGGAAGCCTTTTTACGTTCGCTGGCCGATGTAAATAAAGAGCTGATGATAACAAAGGGCTACTATGCCGGCGAAGAAATGAAGCTGTTCCGGAACCCGGAAATGGATAATTACCGGACGGTGATAGAAGATATCCTCTCGTTTGCCGCCAGGTCTATGGAAGACAAATACCGGAAGAACCAGAAAATCAATAGCGAATGGTTTGCTAAAACGCTCCCTCAATTCTTCGACGAACTGGATAAGGAAAACAGAGACGATATCCGGAAGCGGATGAACCCCAGCCTGTTCTTTACATACGAACAGGAGAAGGATAATAATCTGCTGGCTACCCGTACGATTTATGTAGCAGGCTCCGACAAGATCGCCCGTGAAGTATTACAGTATAATCCGGGAGATAAAACAGCCAAGTTTGCAACGGCCGAAGAATCTTCCATGATTTATATAATCAAAGCGCGTATGGGGCTTTCGTTTGATTTTTACCGCCGGTACGATATCATCGAACGGGAATATATGAATACGGTAAATAAACGGGAATTTCATTTCCACACCGCCTTTGCCGATTGTAACGGAGCGTATGATCAGATTGTTTTGCCCGAGGAGTTTGAACCCGAATTGATCACCTTGGCGCACTATATATTGATGGACGGGTATAAAGACATCTTGTCTCGCTATTATTATGTTTCCGGCAACGATTTCGATAAAGACCATTATACCAATACGCCTTTTGTGTTTGAAGACAAAAGAGTTGTGCTGGCAAAAAGAAGTAATCTCTCTTCTAAGGGAGAATATATTTGCCTGACCCGGAGCAACGGGGTGAACGAACTTTATCTGTCGCTTGTTTTCGGCGCCAGCAGAACGCCTTGCTGCGTTGTCTATGAAAAACTGAAAGAAATGTATATCAGGGAAGGACTGGAGCAATCGATAGCAAACCTGATAAAAGATATGTTGTGGGTGGCAAAGGTAAAGATGGAGATGAATTATGACGATGTAAGGCAGCACGTTATCAATGAATATACCCGGCGTCTGCATGCAACTGATTCGAGGGAGGAAAGCTCTCTGCTGAATAAACTTCTGATGGTTTTCACAACGAAGCTGGATTCATTTGAGAAATTTATTATGTAAGCCCATGTTGCCTCTCTGGATTATTAATCTTACGGAAGACACATCCGGCAAAGAGGTGTTGAAAGAACTTATCGGGCAACTGTCTGGCGGGCGGTATGCGTATTGGTATTATACAGAAATAGAAGCGCCCCCGGTAGACGGCATAGAATCATGCAGCCTGTTTCTGGACGAATTGAGAGAGAAAGGGCGGGCATGTTATGAGTTCTTTCAGCAGGAAGGGTATGTTATTTCTAATTTCCAGATATGTATAGTAGGTAATGCTGCCGAAGAGCGGACACGCTCCTCTTTCCAATTGCTGCCGGCTTTACTGAGAGAACTGATCCCTTCCATACAAGGCGAATATGTACATCACGGAGTAGAGATTGCCGGCCTTTTGCTGGCCTCATATAAACTATTGTATCTTCCCGGTGAAGAACGTTCGCAGTGTGCGCTGTTCCTTGAAGAACTCAACACGCTGACATACGAGTTGGGCAATAATTATTACAACCGGATTGTGATCTATCAGGAGATACAACGCCCGGACCAGCGGTATTATTCCGAACTTGATAGCAGGCAGTTGCAGGAGTTATTGTTTCAATACCTGCTCCATTTGTATTATATCGAAAAAGACAAAACCAAGATTCTTGACAAACAGCCTGCCAATGGCTTTTATGCGTTAGGAGTCGCTTCGCTATATTACGATAGTGGCGAGCATAAGGAAGCGACCTTATACAAATTGCTCGTAAAAATGATTACCGAGTTGAAAGACCCGGAAAACCTGTCTGTAGAGCAAGCGGAAGCATTTGCTTTGGAGAAGTTCCCACGCGAACGCATAGCCGGCGATGAGATACTGAAAAAACTTCAGGCCGGTTGTAACGGGCCGGGTATTGATATCCGCGACCTGGAGGGCGAGCCTGATCCGCATCCGGTATGGCATTTCAATAGAGTAAAACTATACCTGTCGTACTATCTCGATTACCTGGCGTATCTGCCTGCGCGCGCTTCCGGGTTTACCAGGATGTATGCCCGTTTGCTATCCGGTAAGTTATTGCTGAAAATACAAAAGAACAGGGAAGAGGCGTTTGAGAAGACAAAAAGTATCCTGCAACAATTCGGTGAACTATTCAGTTGCCCCTACATTCGTTTTACTACGTTTGCCCAGGTAAAAGAGGCCTTGAACGTTTTAAAAAGACGCCTGGAAGAAGAAAAAAAGAAAATAGAAGCGCGTTCCCTGCATGAGCAAAAAGAAATAGTTGATGTACCGGCCTACCTGAAAACATATTACGATGCCTGTAAGGCGGAACCGGAGCAGTATTCCGAAAAGGAGTTGTTGAACCGGATGAAAGCAACCCTTCAATCGGAACCAACACTGCTGAGTTTATTGAGCCGCTGTTTCCTGTTGGGGACAGTTTCTATATTTGTTGTTATTCCGTTATTACGTGAAATATCCCCGTTTCTTATCGACTTAGGCGATGTGGCAAAGCATGAGGTTCTTTGGATTGTCTTCTTCTTTTTTCTGCCGTTTGTCCTGTATGGGATGCGTTTTCGCAGGCGCTTCCTTTTTGTCAGGAAGCAGAAACGGATAGTATTGGCGCGGGCATTGGTAAGTGTACAGGCAAAAGCGTCTGTAGCATTATACAGCGAAGCAAAAACATTTTACGACCAGATGATACAGGCGTGCGATGATACCTGGAAACAATATGAGATCGTTATGGAGAACATCACCGCGCATAAAACAGACCGGCCCCGATTGGATATACCCGCTACACTCTTTCATCAGCCCCTGATAGAAGGAGCTTTTGAAAACAGGAACGTTTTGATGGATGAGAAAGCGATAGAATTAGAAGTTGTCTTCCGAAACAGCCTAAAGAAAGTATCTTCCCTGATAAAGGATGATTACCTGAACCTATTGAAGGAACTCTTTACAGACCCCGATCATTCACCGTTACTTATAGATTCAAAGCAGTTTAAAGAGCTTACCGGTGAGAAGCTTATACAATGCAGGGAGCGCAACATATCCCGCCTGCTGAATGATGTGATCAAAAAAGACGCCCGGTCGTTGGATATTACCCCCTTAGTGTCGATGGCCGGAATCAATGGGATCATAACAGCTACGACCGATAAAAAAGGAATGATCATTCGCTGCCCCGAGAAGATAATCGCATTGTTTGATACGAGTTTGCCGGAATGGCAGGAAGATACTGCATACCGGACAGAACCCTGTTTGTTTGTAACCATTTGGTGTAAAGCTGAAAACAAATTGAATATAAAGCAATTCTGCAATAAGGAAGAATTAGATTCTTTTCATCCGGAGAAGATTCCTTTTAGCACGTTACTGACTTGTTTGTTTGCTCAATACAAACAGAAAAACAATCGCTATGGGGTGGCCGGCAAAAAGGTACCGGTAGCAATGGAACGCCTACAGGCATTGGAGAAGGATATTCAAACCATTATTAATAAATAGTTTATGGAACTCTATTATCGTTTGATATTCCTGATTGGCATCATTCTCATCCTGTATTTTATTTACAGGCTGATACGTCTTTTACTCATATCGAAGGCGGATATCTACCTCATAAAAGAAAATGGAAAGACGAGGCGCGAAGGAATGATACGATATGTGATTTCGAAAGACAGGTACATCGCCTACGACCTGACTAAACCATTTGCCGAACGCCAGGCAGGGGAAGTGCAAGTGATAGACGGAAAGGCATGGGTACGTATCTGCAAGGAAAACAAAGGACATATTGAATCCGGTTATGAAGATATAGGCTATGTAGACCTGAACGGAAATGTTTATGATAAAAACCATTCTCATGCAGGTTATATAGGAAATACAGCCGGACAGCCGGATATTGCGGGGAAAAGAAAGTGGTACGAGTTATTCCTGCGTTGTCATGCTTATGTGTTTGAATGTGAAAAAGGCGACCGTTGTGTGGGGAAATGTATAGAAACCGGCCGCTTCGGTAAGCCGGGCTTTACCAATTATACCGTATTGGCAAGGGCTGCCGCTTTTTTATTGCTTTACCGGAAGGAACAACGCCCGGTTGCCCGGTCGGAAGAAGTTTCCGTCTATTATAATCTATGGAGTAATACGGCTTTACTGTCTACCTTTATTTTTTGTTTAGTGTATGCCTTCTTTTACATTTTCAATATCCAACCGATACAAATGCCTTTTCTGGGTGATTTTGGGTTTATGTTTGCAACGCTGGCCCTGTTTCTCTGTATCTGGGGGGTGATCCGTCAGGTCGTTATTGAGCAGTCTCTTGCCGGGAAACCGGTTGAACACTTCCTGATGCTCCTGAACCGGAATACCGGCGTTTCGGGTATTAATCATCTGATCTTGTTGTTTGCAGCAATAGGCTTGATAGTTTCATTCACCCTTTTCGGACGCGATTTTGCTCCGATCCAGTTAGCTGTTTTGATAGGAGTAGGCGTCAATGCTAAATTCGTTACCAAAGAGCCTTGGGCAGTAGTAGAGAAATTCAGGCCATTGCCGCCGGACGATCTGGAAGACGACGATACAGCCAATAAAATATCCCGCCGTTATAGCTGGGAATTGGATTCGGATGAATCGGTTTTGAGCGGCGAATTGGAACTGTTCTTCACGCAGGAAGAAATTGATGAACTAAGGAGTAGGAACCCCTTCCGAACGGAAGCCTCGCTTAGCTTCGACAGGAATATCGAACTACTGTTTAAAGAGAAGACAGACAACAGCCATCTGAAACGGATCAATCATTATATATTGAACGCAGCGTATGAAGCTACTATATCGGAATTGGATACCATGCAGTTTATCCTCGACTTTGTACAGGAGCCGAATATTAGCTATATAGCAGACGAAGAAAGCCCGGAAACAGGTGGCGTGGAGTATGCCCGCTTCCCGGTAGAAACATTAGTTGATAAACGGGGCGATTGTGATTGCAAAGCAGTACTGGCGGCAGCCTTGTTCCGTAATGCGGGTTATAAAGTGGCCTATATCACTTCACACGATCATGCGGCTGTAGCGGTAGCCTGCCCGGAAAAATGGTTTGGAGGGTATCGTATGGATAAACTTTATGGTGCGGAAAAGCAGGCCTTCTTCGATAAAGACGGTACGCTTTATTATTTTTGTGAAACAACAAGCGATTCATTCCGGATAGGCGATTATAGTAAGAACATAAGCCCGGATGATTTTAAAAACATTCGTTTCTTCCGAAACGATAGAAAATTCAATTGAAAATATATTCCATAAGAATATATCCGCATTTGAGAGTGAATGGAAACGATCCATTAATCCTTTTTAGTTTCACAATCGATTGCCTGCACAACAGCTTGCTCGGTTTGCCTGAATAGTTCGGGGAAGGGGAGGGCTTTTACGGCTATGGGGTCGTGGATGGTGAGTGTGATCTTGTTTCCTATGCCTAAAGGGAAGGAGCCCCATTGGGTCATCTTCCAGGAGTTATTGATTGTAACCGGTACCATGTAGGCGGAAGGGGCGTATTTGCATAGTATCTTCAGCCCGTTCTCGGCAAAGGGCCTTGGCTGGCCGGTTTTGCTTCTGGTTCCTTCGGGGAAGATGATGACGGAGCGTTGGGTCGTTTCTATATATTCGGCCATTTGCCTGATGGCTGTCAGCGATTGCTTGGGGTCTTTCCGGTTGATCAGTACCGAGCCGCCGTGATTCAGGTTGTATGAGATGCTGGGGATGCCTTTCCCCAGCTCTATTTTACTAATGAATTTAGGATGCCATCTCCGCATAAACCAGCTAAGGCTTGTAATATCATACAGGCTTTGATGATTGGCGGCAATGATCAACGGCGCTCCTGCCGGCAGCTTGTCGAGGTTGTAAACCTTATATCTCGTACCTAAAACGTAGGTGTTGGCCACCAGAAAGAAGCTAAGTACGTCTACGCTCTTCTTATGGGCTGTGTAACCAAAGAGGTTAAAACACAGCCACTGTACGAGGTGAAAGATTACCAGCGTGCTTCCGAACAGGAGGTAATAAATAACGGAAAGAGGATAAGCTACCAGTTTTCTCATGTGAGTTCTACATTCCCAAATTCGGCTTTCAACCGGGCTATCACTTCTTTTACACTTGTTATCTTTTGAGCCAGGTGAACGTTTACGCCTGTAAAAGCGTATCCTTTCTTCATATTTCCTTTCGCAGCCTGGTAAAGCGCCTGTACGATACAATAAGGGCTTTTGGTATAATCGCAGGTTTTAATGCAATGAAAGGGACAGCTTTTGGGCATTTCATGGCCTTTTTCAACACTTTGGATAAATTCGCCGTCGATAGCCCTTCCCGGCATACCTACCGGGCTTTGTATGATTTTCACATCTTCCTGCCGGGCATTGACAAACACATTCTTGAAGGTATCGGATGCATCACATTCGGCGGTGGTAATAAATATGGTACCCATTTGTACGGCCGAGGCGCCCATATCAAGAAAACGGCGTATATCCTCACCCGAAGAGATACCTCCTGCGGCAATCACGGGTATCTTTTTCTCTTCATCGTACGATGCCGCTACTTCTACTACTGCGGGTATCAGTTGTTCCAGGGCGTAATGCTCATCTTGCAGTTGGTTTACCTTGAACCCTAAATGTCCGCCGGCTTTCGGGCCTTCCACCACAATGGCATCGGGCAGGTAATTGTAATTATTCCTCCACTTATCGCATATTATTCTGGCAGCGCGCGAAGAAGATACGATCGGCGCCAGCTTCGTTGTGCTGTCACTATTCAGGTAAGACGGTAAATCGAAAGGCAGTCCGGCTCCGGCAAATATGACGTCTACTTTTTCAGCGATAGACGTTTTTACCATATCAGCATAGTTAGTCAGCGCCACCATGATGTTCACACCAATGATACCTTTCGTTTTTTCTTTGGCCCGCTGAATCTCTTCTTTCAGCCCTAATATACATTTATTCAGATAATCTCCCGGAAATTTGTTGTAGATCAAACCAAGCCCGGCGCATGAGATAACGCCGATACCCCCTTCATTAGCAACAGCCGAGGCCAATCCCGACAAGGAAACGCCTACGCCCATACCCCCTTGAATAACCGGAAGCTTCACTTCCAGATTCCCTATAAAAAATGATTTCATATATCTTTATTGTAATTTGTGCCGGCAAAAGTAGAGATTAAAATTAGAATCAGCAGAAAAAAGCAGGTATAATTTGCAGCGGAGGTTCAATTATCCCGCGTGGAGTATAAAAACAAGACAATATAGCCGCCAACAGAGGAAGATTACTAACTACGTTTCACCTTTCACCAGAGGCCGAAAGCCATTTCCTGGAGCGGGAAGTAGGGTGGAACGTAGTCCTTTCACCTTCCTTTCACCTTCTTTTTCGCCCCGGCTTCGTTCTTTCGTCTACAGCCCGAAAGGGCTATATTTTCATAACCGTGGGCCATAGACCTGCGTCCTCGGAAGTCCGAAAAGTAGCCGTTTCTTCATACAAAACTATTGGTGGGATCGTATCTGTTTCGTATTTCCATGGTGTACCACTGATCGTACCACCTGGGTGGTACAGGTGGACCACCCAGGTGGTACAGGTGGACCACCCGGGTGAGACAGGTGGACCACCCGGGTGAGACAGGTGTATCACCCAGGTGAGACGATTAGGAGGATGTGATCAAACAATTACTTCTTTACGATCTGGCTACTTATGCTTCACGATGGATAGGTTTGTTCATTGTGGGCCTGTGGCATCAATCCTTGCCTAAACGATGAGGCATTCATAATTGAAAAAAAGCGGTGAAAGGAGTTTTAAAGGGTGGAACGACCACGTTCCACCCTGCTTCTCGCTTCTGTAAAGGGCTTTCGACGCCTGGTGGAAGGTGGAACGTGGTATGAAAAAGCGCCTGGTTACCGGCTGAAAAACCGGA
>JAISCM010000160.1 GCA_031265595.1 Tannerellaceae bacterium | reverse complement strand
ATATAAAATAAATTTATTATTTCATAATTTACGAAGCAAAGGTAGAAAAAGTATTGAGTATGCTTTTGTGAAAAGTAGCCTATTAATCATACAATCCTGTTTACTGTACAAAAGGGTGGTTTTGGTATACAAAGTATCAATCTTTTACCCATTTCGCCTTACACGACGAAACCGGGCATTGCTTCCGGTTGGACAACGATTCCCAGGGTATCTCTCCCAGAAAGGTTCCGCATTTAGGACATACATAATCTATTTTAAACCGGTTGGAAAGGTCTTGCAACTGACGGGGTATCTTAGCTGATTGCTTTGCTCCGAGATAAATGCCGATAGTCGGCACACAAATCGTAACAAATAAACTTATTCCGAACAAGACAGCGCTTCCCTTTCCCAATGTACTGATTAAAACGCCTATGATACCAATAAAAGCAAACGGCAACGTCTGGAACAAACGCGTCTTGAACTGATTGGATGATTGTATTTTGATTTTTTGTTCAATATATGTATCGTATACCCCTTTCAGGCGGGCAAAATCTTCACTGTAATCATTTCCGGCTTTTAATACTTCGGAAAGCTCCAGCTTATAGTTTTCTCCGAGTAATAGGGTATCAGTGGGAGACACTTTTTTCTTTACAATCTGGCTGCCGTTGACAAATGTACCGTTGGTAGAGGCTACATCCTCCAAAAACAAACAACCCTCTTCATCGCGCAACAAGCGTGCGTGATACCTGCTTACATGAGGATCATTTACAACGAAATCATTATCTCCGGCTTTCCCTATTGTTATTATCATGGCTACTTCGTATCTTTCTCTTCTTCCGTTTTTCCCATTTCCTTTTCAAAGGAGTCTTTCAGTGTTTTCAACGGGTCTTTGGAGATGACTAATTCCTTGGGTTTCCCTTCGCCTGTTAAAAGTAATAATCGTTGCTTGGGTAAATTTATCTGTAAAATATGATCTTTGTTGATTATATGGCTTTTACCTACGCGCATCAGAATACTGCTACTCCCTGCCACCTGCTTTTCCAATATCTCTTCAATCTTGCCTATATTAATAGCAAACGTAAATTGAATCCCATTAGATAAGAGTAGTTTTGTGTAATTTCTATCAGCCTCAAAGTAAAGTATCTGACCTATCTTTATACGCAACAATTCATCTCTTGTCTTAATAATTAAATAACGCTCCATATGTAGCTATTGATTTTCTCTTGCTTAATAACACTACAAAGGTAGTCGTTTTATTGCGTCCGCCCAAACAATTTCTTTATTAAATCATTCCTTTTCAGGCGTTGCAGAGAGTTGGTTATTTGTTTACGAAACTCCGGTTTGTACCAGAAAAAATAGTGTCGCTGCGCCAATTTCTCTTCCTTGCTCCGGGCTGTATATACTTTTTCCAATGTATAGGGATGATATCCCGTATAATATATTTCCGTAGCTAACGTCATGGGCGAAGGGGTAAAATCCTGCACCTGCTCCAGGCGGAAGTTTAATCCTTTCGTTTCAACAGCCAATGCCGCCATATCTGCTTCCGTACAGCCGGGATGACTGGATATGAAATAAGGGATCAACTGCTGGTTCAGCCCGTTTTGTTTGTTGATGCGTTCGAAAAGCTGTTTGAACCTGCCGAACAGGTCAAAAGAAGGTTTTCGCATGATCTTCAACACGCTGGGTTCAGTATGTTCGGGAGCTACCTTCAAACGACCGGAGACATGCCTTGTTATCAGCTCTTCGATATAGGCCCGGGCTGATTGACGTTGCTTTTCATCTTCATAGTCGTGCAACAGTAAATCGTAACGCACGCCGCTCCCGATAAACGACTTCTTTATCCCCGGCAAACTGTCTACCGCCTTGTAAATATCAAGCATAGGCGTATGGTCGGCATGCAGGTTCTTACATACAACAGGAAACAGGCAAGAGGGCTTCCGGCATTTCCGGCAGATCGTTTCGTCTTTTCCTTTCATTTGGTACATATTCGCCGAAGGGCCTCCCAAATCAGTCAGATAGCCTTTAAAATCGGGCATATCTGTCACCGCTCTTACTTCTTTCAATATCGATTCTTTACTACGTGAAGCGATAAACTTACCCTGATGGGCTGATATGGTGCAAAAGGCGCATCCCCCAAAACATCCTCTGTGCAGATTTACGGAATGTTTAATCATCTCGAAAGCCGGAATTTCTTTTCCCTTATATTTCGGATGTGGCAAACGGGTATAAGGTAAATCAAAAGAGGCGTCTATTTCGCTCTGCGTCATGGGAGGAAAAGGCGGATTGACAATTATCCATTGGTCGCCTGCTTGCTGTATGATACGCGAAGCCTCATATTTATTCGATTCTTCTTCTATGTGACGGAAGTTTTTAGCCTGCTTCAGTTTATCTTTTAAGCATTCTTCGTGGGAGTAGAGGAAGATGGATTGGAGGGTAGGTTGGATGGGCTCCACATACGCTGTCTGCCTGATATCCTTTATATCCTGAAACCGTTCCCCGTTCCTTAGTCTTTTTATCAGTTCGCGAAGGGGTTGTTCGCCCATACCATAGATTAATAAATCGGCCGGGCTTTCGATGAGGATACCCGGTTTTAATTTATCTTGCCAATAATCATAATGGGTCAGGCGGCGGAGAGAGGCTTCAATTCCTCCCAAAACAACCGGAATATCAGGATAAAGCTCTTTCAATATCTTTGTATAAACGATACTGGGATAGTCGGGACGCATACCCGGGCGACGATCAGGCGTATAAGCATCATCGCTACGCAAACGTTTATTGGCCGTGTAATGATTGATCATCGAATCCATCGCGCCCGGCGAAACACCGAAAAAAAGACGGGGCTTTCCCAATTTCTTAAAGTCACGATAATCGCCATGCCAGTCCGGTTGCGGAACAATAGCCACCCGCAGGCCTTCGGATTCCAATAAACGTCCGATTACGGCAGTACCAAACGAAGGGTGATCGATATACGCATCACCGCTAAAGAGAATAACATCAAGATAATCCCAGCCCCTTGCCTCCACTTCTTTTTTAGTAGTAGGCAACCAAGCATTTAATGTATACGGATTCATTCCTGCAAAGGTACGATATTTCCATGACAAGGTAAACGATCATACCCTTGCCCTGCTATTTTTACAAGAAATGAGGGATTATCTCATTCTAGTTGTTATCTTTGAACCGAACAATTTGTTTAAGCAAAGCTTATTTTAAAACATTTTACTATGTTGAATAGTTATAAGAGCAAGAGTACAGGCATAATAAAATATATAACCTCAGGAAAGGAGGAAAAACAGTTATATACGTGAAACCGTTGCCTGCCATACAGCTTTTTGTACAAATCAATAATAGTTTAAAATTATGAAGAAAACGATATGAAAGCGTTAGTATTTTCGGGCTTATCGGCCTTAATAATGATGAGCAGTGTTTCTTCCTGTCACCTCGTTTTCAATCAGGATCCGGATACAGTTTCCTATCTGTTAGATATAAGTTTTCAAGATGCTTCCGGCAATGATTTGGTGAAAGGGATCAGATTGGAAGATTGGTATCCTGCTAACATTCCCGAGGAGCAGGCTCAGTCGGGTTCTGTAAAACACGATTTATACGTATTGGGTATTATTGCTTCTCAACTCTGTCAGGATGTGATTGATTCGTGGAACAATCGTCACTATGTAATACCCACCTACAGATTAGGACTGGATAAATTGAACGGGTATTGGTTTTTGACGACCGATATGGGTTTTACTGCAAACGAATGTCTCGATGAGAAAGTGCTCACTTACAAGTTGAAATGCCCGTATGTATTTGGTGATGAAGCGGAGCATGAATTTGTTACCTATTGGGAAATTCCAAAGATACGCAATAAAAGTGCATACGCTA
>JAISCM010000086.1 GCA_031265595.1 Tannerellaceae bacterium | reverse complement strand
ATATTCGGAAATGACAAGATAGAACAGACAGCTATCCGGGCAGGGGAGGTTTTAACTGTGTACTTTGATATAGAGAGCCGCGAATACAACGGGCGCTGGTTTACGAATATCAACGCATGGAAAGTAGAACGCACCAATACAGAAGCTCCGGCGGCTATGACGCCCGATAATTTTGCGCCTGCCGCCGCTCCGGCCTATTCTGCCCCGGATATTCCGCCCCCCAGCCCAACAGACGATTTGCCTTTCTGATCCGTTAATCGGCTACACGGCCAATGGATTTGATGTTCTTTATCTTGGAAAGGGTCAGGCATAGGCGCTGAATATCTTCTACATTATGTACCTGTAGCTTTATCTTGCCTTCAAATACGCCGTCTTTTGCTTCAATCAGAAGGCGTTGTATGTTTACATTAAAGTCATTGGATATGATTCGGGTGATCGTATTCAGTACGCCCAGCGTATCAATGCCGTGTACTTCGAGCGTGGCGCCGAAAGAGGTATTCTTATGGCTGCTCCATTCGGTAGAAACAATTCGCTCGCCAAAACTGCTTTTCAGCCGTGTTGCCATCTGGCACGAACGCTTGTGAACCACCACCTCCCCATCGTCGTTGATAAAGCCGATCGCATCGTCGCCGGGGATGGGTTTGCAGCATGTGGCTACAAGATAATTATGTTTGTAAGCCTGTTCGGATAATATGTAGGGTTTGCTCTTGTCTATCTTGGGCTTTCGGGGTGTATCCTGTGGTTTTTCTTCTTTATTCTTTTTGTTTTTAGAACCCATTGTCAGCACCTTTATCAGTGGATTCCACATAGATTTATCCTGGTCTTTGTCTTTGAGTAGCTTCTTTAAGTTTTCGGGCAATACGACGCTTCCGTTTTCTACGGAATAGAAAAAATCTTCCCGTTTAGGGAAACCGAAAAAGATGGCCAGCCTATCCATACTTGTTGTATCCGGTTCTATTTCGGCTTTTCTAAAAGCCTGGATCACCTTTTCTTCTCCTTTCTTCGCCCCCTCTCTTTTGGTCTTCCGGAGCATGCCCAGTATTTTAGTGCGTGCCTTTGCCGTAGTTACAAAATGTAGCCATTCCGCTTGTGGCGTCTGCATGCGCGAGGTAAGTATTTCTACCTGGTCTCCGCTCGACAAACAATAGCTAAGCGGCGCCAGCTTGTGGTTTACCTTCGCGCCAATGCACATATTCCCTACGCTGGTATGGATCGCATAAGCAAAATCCAGGGCGGTAGCCCCTTGCGGGAGCGTCTTAAACTCACCTTTGGGCGTGAATATAAATATTTCAGACGTATACAGATTCATCTTGATCGTATCAAGAAAGTCCAGCGCATTCGGGTCGGGGCTGTCTAATATCTCTTTGATCGTTTGCAGCCATTTGCCCAATTCGGTATCCTCTTCTATCTTGTCTCCTTTATATTTCCAGTGGGCGGCAAATCCCTTTTCCGCTACTTCGTCCATCCGCCGGCTGCGTATCTGTATTTCTATCCATTGCCCGTCGGGGCCCATCACGGTAAGGTGCAATGCCTGGTATCCGTTTGCTTTGGGGCGGCTTACCCAGTCCCGTATCCTGTCCGGCTTAATGCGGTATATATCTGTAATAGCAGAATAAATATCCCAACAGAGGTTTTTCTCGTCTATATCGGGCATCGGTTCAAAGATGATGCGAACGGCAAATAGATCATACACATCCTCGAACGTAATACTTTTGCTTTGGATTTTATTCCATATAGAATAAGCGGATTTAACGCGGGCGCGCATCTCGTAGGCAAGCCCCATCTTATCTAACTTAATGCGTACCGGCTCTGCAAAATGCTCAAAGAGCGTATTGCGCTCTTCCTCCGTAGCTTTTAATTTATGGTGTATCGATTCGTACTCTTCCGGATGCTCATATTTAAAACTAAGGTCTTCCAGTTCGGTTTTTATGGAAAACAGGCCCAGGCGATGTGCCAGAGGAGCATACAGATAGATCGTTTCGCCGGCTATTTTGTACTGCTTCGCCGGAAGCATAGAACCCAGGGTACGCATATTATGCAAACGGTCGGCAATCTTGATCAGCACAACACGTATGTCACTATTCATCGTAAGAAGAAGCCGTCGGAAGTTCTCTGCCTGTGCCGACGCCTGCTCGCCAAACTTACCTCCTGATATTTTGGTAAGCCCGTCTACGATCTGGGCGATTTTTTCGCCAAACATATTCTTTATATCGTCCACCGTATACTCGGTGTCTTCTACTATATCATGTAGCAGGGCCGAGCAGATAGACGTAGAGCCCAGTCCCATCTCGCTGCACACAATACGGGCAACGGCCAGGGGATGCATAATGTAAGGTTCTCCCGAACGACGCCTTGCGCTGGCATGCGCTTGCTTCGCAAAGAGGAAAGCTTTTGTTATCTTTTCTATTTTACGCCGGTGATTCGAGTGGATGTAATCGTCTAACAGGGCTTCGAATTCTTTCTGAATCATTTGCTCGTCGAGCTTCATTTGTTCTTGTTCTGCTGCATTGCTCATAAAAGCGCCTCCTCTACTATTTTGTGTAAGAGAGCAAATATATTAAATATTTGTTTATGTTCACAAAGAAATGCGCTCAATATTCTTTCTTTCGAGTTTCAGCAGTTTTTCTTTTCTCCAGATACCCCCTCCATAGCCTACAAGTGAGCCCTTTGCCCCAATCACTCTGTGGCACGGTACAATGATAGAGATCTTATTTCTCCCATTGGCGCCGGCTACTGCCCGTAAAGCATCCCGCTTGCCTAAAAGATCGGATTGTTCGACGTATGTTATTGTATGGCCGTATGGTATTTGCAGCAGGCCGAGCCATACTTGTTTTTGAAATTCCGTGCCTACCATATCCAGCGGAATATCGAACTCCCGCCGTTCTCCCTTGAAATATTGCCCTATCTGCTCTCTAAGTGCATCGAGATGAGGGTTGTCTGCCTTTACAAGCGGCACATTGAGCGAGGCGCCCAATTGCCTTAACTCCACGTCGAGCCGTTTATAGTCGGTATACTCAAACAGACAGATACCCTTATGAGTGGCAGCAGCAATCATTAATCCCAGATTCGTTTCAATGTGCGTTATGCTTACATGCGTATCGTCCCGTTCTTCCAATTCAAAAGAACTATCTCTTTCAGGAAACGTATAAAATATGTTTTTCCCCTTTCTCATCGTATTATTCTCACTACAAAGTTCAAACTTTATTAGCTTATATGCAACCAAAAACGCAAGAATCTTTTATCACTTTGCGTAATAATCGATGTTCTTTCCCAGATTTTCTTTTCTTATTATCTTCCGGTTTGCCCGGTCAATCACCCGATGATCCAGCGAAGATAAGTAAATACGCGTGGTTTGTTCGGATGTATGCCCCATCCCTTCGCTGATTATCGGCAACGAAATCCCTTTGCTGCGCGCTATCGTTGCCCAGGTATGCCGGGATACATAGGTGGTGAGATTCTTTGAAAGGCCTAATTGTTTCGATATCTTTTTCAGGCGTTGATTTTGATTGCGGAGGGCTGCTTCATATTTTATTGCCTCTCCATTCTGATACAGCAAGGGGAGCAAGAGGTCGCTCCCCCTTGTCATTTTCTCATGACGTTTGATTATTTCGGCCATGCAAGGCTCCAGGCCTACTAAGATTTGTTGTCCTGTTTTTTTTCGCTTATAGGCGATCACACCATTTATTATACTGTCTTTTCTCAGATTGGCCATATCTATAAAAGACATTCCGCGCGTATAAAAACTAAATAAGAACATATCTCTTGCAAAGGCAAGATTCGATTTTAGCTGAAAGAGTTGCAGTTGGCGGATTATTTTCTCATCAATAGCTCTTTTCTTTGTTCTTGCCACGCCTGTATAAACGGCGGCAAACGGTTTTCCCGGAGGAATGATCTCCTCTATAATTGCTTTATTATAAACGGCCCTCAGTATACGCATATAAAATGAAACGGTGTTCATCACCACGCCTCTTCTCAGCAGATGGTCTTCAAATAATTTCAATTCTTTTGTTGTCAGCTCTTCCAATGGAATATCTGCCAAGTTCCTGTATACTGAAAACCGCTGTAGGGCTGAGGCATATTTCCTTGCTGTATTTATCTTGTTCTTGTCGTTCAATTCCTGTATTTTACGTCTCATAAACACAAACAACATGCTCTCCGAAGGTTGTTTACGGAATTTGCGAAGAAAATAGTTCTTTATTGATATCATAATATTGTATAAATTAAGGGGTATTGTTGTGATCGGTTAATTATATATATGTTTACAGCGCAAGCGTAGTCTTCCCGCAACGCGTATAAACTGCGCTTACTATGTAAAATAAAAGAGAGGTCAAACGATTGGCCTCTCTTTTACTTTTGAGAATCAGAAAAAAAATACGTAACTACTCTGACTGCTTACTTACTCTGATTACTATACATATTATTTCAGTTTCTTGTATCCATAAACAGCCAGGTTGCCCAATTCTTCTTCGATACGCAGAAGTTGGTTGTATTTAGCCATGCGGTCTGAACGGCTCAGCGAGCCCGTCTTGATCTGACCCGAATTAGTTGCCACGGCAATATCGGCGATCGTAGCATCTTCCGTTTCACCCGAGCGGTGGGAAGTTACCGACGTATAGCCGTTACGATGCGCCATTTCAATAGCATCTAACGTCTCGGTCAATGACCCGATTTGATTTACTTTAATAAGGATAGAGTTTGCACAACCGCTCTGGATACCTTTCTTCAGAAATTCAACGTTCGTAACAAACAGGTCGTCGCCTACCAACTGGCATTTTGAGCCGATAGCCTCTGTGAGCATCTTCCAGCCTTCCCAGTCGTTTTCGTCCATACCATCTTCAATCGAATCGATCGGGAATTTGGAAACTAACCCGGCCAGATAAGCCACTTGCTCTTCCGCAGAACGCTTAGCCCCTTTAGCTCCTTCGAATTTAGTATAGTCGTAAGTGCCTTTCTTATCATAAAATTCAGACGAAGCGCAGTCCAACGCAATTGTCACATCCTTGCCCGGTTCGTATCCGGCAGCTTTGATGGCGCTTAGGATAGAATTCAACGCATCTTCCGTACCTTCCAATGTAGGAGCAAAACCGCCTTCGTCGCCTACGGCAGTGCTCAGCCCACGATCGTGCAATACTTTCTTCAAAGCATGGAATACCTCAGCCCCCATACGTAAGCCTTCGCGGAAACTACCGGCGCCTACCGGGCGGATCATAAACTCCTGAAAGGCAATCGGAGCATCCGAATGCGACCCGCCGTTAATGATATTCATCATAGGAACCGGCATTACATACGCATTTGTTCCGCCGATATAACGATAGAGAGGTAAATCCAGGTAGTTGGCAGCCGCTTTGGCAACAGCTAAAGAAACGCCCAGGATAGCGTTAGCGCCCAGATTAGATTTCGTTTTTGTACCGTCAATCGCAAGCATCTTGTAATCAATTTCACGTAGATTCAAAGCGCTCATACCCAAAATAGCAGGAGCAATTACCCGGTTTACATTATCAACGGCCTTTAGAACCCCTTTGCCTCCATACCGTTTTTTATCGCCATCGCGTAATTCGATTGCTTCATTTTCGCCGGTAGAAGCGCCTGAAGGAACGGCTGCGCGTCCAAAAGCGCCTGAAGCCAAAAGAACGTCTACTTCAACTGTGGGATTTCCACGAGAATCCAGAATCTCCCTACCTAATACTTTTACGATTTCCATACATTTATATATTTTAATAATGATGTGATAATTTAAGCCACAAAGATAACCAAAATAATGAATTAATGACAAACGATACATGATTAATGGATTTTGCGGCGAGCCTATAAAACAACAAAAGGGGAACCGACATCACGTCGCCACCCCTCCCTTAACTTAAACGCCAAAACTAAATCTAAACAAAAAACACAAATAATGATAATATCCTATCTCTCTTTATTTTCTTTTTCTTTTCCTTTCCCCCTGTCGTCTTTCATAAATTCGCGTGCGAACTTGCGTTCGGCATCTCTGTATTTACATAATTTCTCGGCAGAAAGGATTTTCTTAAATTTTTCGTAATATTCCTTTTCCAACGCTGCTTCTTTCACACCTACGTCTAAGCATTCATCTATTACTTTCGTACATTCACTATTAGTTGGATTTTTCTTCGATTTTATTTCCCGGGATAGCTTCCGACATTTAACGCCGGCCTCATATTTCTTTTGTTGTAACTCCTCACAAAGAGGCATAAACGCCGCTGCTTCTTCTGGTGTAAGGGAAAGTTCCGCAGTTATAAAAGCACTTCTTTTTATTACAAAAGACTCTTTATCAAAAGCCTTATCAGACTTACCTTTATCCTGAGCATTTAATCCCAATGGGGATAAAACCAATACTATCGCAAATGTAATGATAAATATTTTATTCATACAAGAAATATTACAAAAATATGCTAAAACCCTTAATTTTTCGTTCAATTTATTCGTAAATGTCCATTTCTTCTGCTAAAATATAACTTGCATACTGAGACTCGACATATTCTAAATAATCTTCATTTACCTCAGCCTGGCGTTCAACGAGTGCATCGGATGGATCGCCCAAGCTGATAATCGCCTTAAAGAACAGCCCCAATCCGGCAAAAACGGCCGCCATATATAGCCATGGACGTACGCGTTCCATCAGTGTAACTTTCTTTGGTTGCTCATATTTCTTTTCAGGAAGCTGACTCATCATCCGGGAAGTGAAGTCTTCAAAATAGCCTTCAGGCGTTTTGAAAGGTTTATTCCCTTTCAGACGTTCCCAATTATCTAATTCCTTTTTCATATTTTTTTGTGCTTTTTATATTCTTTATGACAACTGAATACCTTAAAGGTTTAAATGTCTTTTGTTAAATACTTCTCAATTTTTTTTACGGCATGATGATAGGATGCTTTCAGGGCGCCAACGGAGGTTCCCAGCGCTTCCGACATTTCTTCATACTTCATCTCATCAAAATACTTCATATTAAATACCAGACGTTGCTTTTCCGGTAAAGTAAGAATGGCTTCCTGCAATTTCACTTGTACGCTGTCGCCATCAAAATAGTCGTCTCCCTTCAAACGTTCCAGGAGGAACACATCCGTATCATCAATGGATATATTATTCATACTGCGTTGTTTGTTCAGGAAGGTGAGGCATTCATTGATCGTTATTTTGTATAGCCAGGTAGACAGTTTGGCATCGCCCCGGAAATAATCAATATTCGTCCAGGCCTTCAGAAATGTATTTTGTAATATATCATCTGCATCATCATGGACTAACACCATTTTCCGTATTTGCCAGTATAACTTCTCACTATACATGTTCACAACCTGGGCAAAAGCTTCTCTTTGGCTGGCCGGGTCGTGCAGGCATTCTACAAGCTCATCTTCTTTATAGGGTTGCATTCTTCATCTTTTGGCTGTAAATATAGGAAAAACTTCTTACTTTTGTTTATCAAACAAAGCGTTATGGAACTTTATACAATATTAATTGCATTCGGGCTAACGATGATTGCCGGCTTATCCACAGGGATAGGCAGTATTATGGCCTTTTTCACCAAACATACAAATACGAAATTCTTATCCGTTTCATTAGGTTTTTCTGCCGGCGTGATGATTTATGTTTCATTTATGGAGATGATGCCCGAAGCAAAAGAGAATCTTACCGGGCGCTTTGGCGAGTGGACAGGTACTTTATATATGTTGCTGGCCTTTTTCGGCGGGATGTTATTTATCAACCTTATCGACTTCCTGATCCCGGAAGACAAAAATCCGCATGAAATGCGGGATATATCCGAATTAGACAAAAAACAGTCGGGACTGAAAAGAACCGGGCTTCTGGTAGCCCTTTCCATCGGTATCCATAATTTCCCCGAAGGCATTGCCACCTTTACATCCGCTTTAAACAGCCTGGAGGTGGCGCTTCCCATTACATTTGCCATTGCTATCCACAATATTCCGGAAGGTATCGCTGTGTCCGTCCCCATTTACCAGGCTACCGGGAATAAGAAGAAGGCATTTTGGCTATCCTTTCTTTCGGGCATGGCAGAACCTGTGGGCGCATTCGTTGGCTTCTTGATCCTCATCCCCTTCTGGACGCCCTCCATAAACGGTCTGATATTGGCCGCCGTTTCAGGCATTATGGTTTTTATCTCTATGGACGAACTCCTCCCCAGCGCCCAGAAATACGGAGAACACCACCTCTCCATCATCGGCCTCGTAGCCGGCATGGCCATAATGGCCACCAGCTTATTCCTGTTTATTTAGTCAAAAAAAGGGGAAAGAAACTACGTTTCCCTCCCCTTTTCATTCTCACTTATTAATTAAATTACATCATGCCGCCCATGCCGCCGCCCATACCTGGGTTCATTGGCATGGCAGGGGTGTCTTCTTTCTTTTCGGCGATCACACATTCGGTTGTCAGGAACATACCGGCAATAGACGCTGCGTTTTCCAAGGCTACGCGGGCTACTTTGGCTGGGTCGATAACGCCTGTTGTGCAAAGGTTTTCGTAAACGTCCGTACGGGCGTTGTAGCCGAAGTCGCCTTTTCCTTCTTTTACTTTCTGAGCGATCACGGCGCCTTCTTTACCTGCATTGAA
>JAISCM010000032.1 GCA_031265595.1 Tannerellaceae bacterium | reverse complement strand
GCCTTTTGTGATGGCAATATCAGCCAGGGCCACATTTCTGTCGATACTCTGTACGATCCATACTTTGAGTTTGGATTTATTGGCAACCGTCCGGACGCGCAAATCTTCGGGGCGCTCTACTTCGTTTTCGTCCACATGCTTACGGATCAGCGCTATAAACTCTTCTCCGTATCGTTTGGCTTTTCCGGCTCCTACGCCCGGTATATTTTGCAGTTCTTCCAGGGTAACAGGGTAAGTAGTCGCCATAGCTTCTAAAGAAGGATCCTGGAAAATAACGAACGGCGGCACTTCCAGCCGTTTGGAAAGTTTCTTACGAAGGTCTTTCATCATAGAATAAAGGATAGGGTCTACGGCGCATATCGCCCCTCCACGTACAGGCGCATCTTCTTCCTCATCTTCAAATTCATTATCTTTAATGATTTTGAATGATTCGGGTTTATCCATAAATGCCTTCCCTTTTCCGGTCATCTTTAGCAAACCATAATTTTCAATATCTTTCGTCAGGTAGCCTGCAATAAGGGCTTGCCTTACTACGGCGTTCCAGGTCTTTTCGTCTTCGTCCTGCCCTGACGCGAAAACTTCCAGCTCGTTGTGTTTATACGATTGGATTTCGGACGTTTCGTTACCCAGTAAAATATGAATTATGTACTCTGTCTTAAATTTTTCTTTTAGCGTACTTACCACTTCAAGTACTGCGCTCAACAAATCTTTTGCTTCCACTTGCTTCTTAGGATTCAAACAATTATCACAATTTCCACAGTTATCTTCAGTATATTCTTCTCCAAAATAGTGTAATAACACCTTTCTCCGGCATACGGCCGTTTCGGCATAAGCGGCTGTTTCAAGGAGTAGCTGCTTGCCTATCTCCTGTTCGGCCACAGGCTTCCCCTGCATAAATTTCTCCAGTTTCTGAAGGTCTTTGTAGGCATAGAAAGCGATACATTGCCCTTCGCCGCCGTCGCGCCCGGAGCGCCCTGTTTCCTGGTAATAGCCTTCCAGGCTTTTCGGTATGTCGTAATGGATCACGTAGCGTACGTCTGGCTTGTCGATACCCATGCCAAAGGCAATGGTTGCCACGATCACATTGGCTTCTTCCATCAGGAAGGCATCCTGATTGGCCGTGCGCTGCTGAGACTCCATCCCGGCATGATAGGATAATGCCCTTATGCCGTTCGCTTTCAATATATCGGCAAACTCTTCCACTTTCTTCCGGCTTAAACAATAAACGATGCCAGACTTGCCTTCCTTACTCTTGATATACTTTATGATCTCCCGGTCTACATCAAGCCCTTTCGAGCGGATCTCATAGTAAAGATTCGGGCGATTGAAGGATGATTTAAACACCGTTGCATCAATCATGCCGAGGTTCTTCTGGATGTCATGCTGCACCTTCGGCGTTGCCGTAGCTGTAAGGGCAATCACAGGGCGCTTGCCTATCTCAGTTATTATCGGACGTATACGGCGGTATTCCGGGCGAAAGTCGTGCCCCCACTCCGAAATACAATGCGCTTCGTCTACGGCATAAAACGAAATTTGTATCTGCCGCAGGAAGTCCGTGTTTTCTTCCTTCGTGAGTGATTCGGGCGCTACGTACAGCAGCTTCGTCCGCCCGCTTAAGAGGTCTTCTTTTACCTGGTCTATCGCCGATTTGTTCAAAGAAGAATTTAAAAAATGCGCAATGCCATCCTCTTCACTGAAATTTCTCATAGCATCAACCTGGTTTTTCATCAAAGCGATCAGTGGAGAAATAACAATGGCTGTCCCTTCCATCAGGAGCGAAGGTAGCTGATAACATAATGACTTCCCCCCTCCCGTAGGCATTAACACAAAGGTATCATTTCCGGCTAATACGTTTTCAATAATGGCCTTTTGCGTCCCTTTAAAGGTGTCAAACCCAAAGTGTAGTTTCAGTTTTTCAGTTAGATAATCCTTTTTTACCATAGTTTAAAAAATAGACTGTATTAAACGCTATGCAATTAACAAACGGTTTCTGTCTGATTTTTCAAATTTATCCTGTGCGTATGCCGGCGTAACATGGAGCTTCTTCTTATTCTGTGAAGGCATGCTATACATGGCTTCCATCATAATAGCTTCTACAATAGAGCGCAAACCACGGGCCCCCAGTTTAAATTCCAACGCTTTGTCTACAATAAATTCAAATACGCCTTCATCAAACGTCAATTTAATTCCATCCATTTCAAACAATTTTATATACTGTTTGATTATTGAATTTTTTGGTTCGGTCAGGATACTCCGGAGTGTCTTCCTGTCCAAAGGGTCCAGATAGGTAAGAATCGGAAGACGCCCGATAATTTCGGGTATCAATCCGAATGATTTCAAATCGGTAGGCGTAATGTATTGCAGCAGATTATTCCTGTCTACCAGGTTCGATTCTTTAGAGGCTGCATAGCCTACCACGCGCGTATTTAAGCGTTGGGCGATTTTCTTTTCTATTCCGTCGAACGCGCCCCCGCAGATAAACAGTATGTTTTTGGTATCTACGGCTATCATCTTTTGTTCGGGATGCTTACGTCCTCCCTGGGGGGGTACGTTCACAATCGAACCTTCCAGTAATTTCAACAAGCCTTGTTGGACTCCCTCTCCGCTCACATCGCGGGTAATAGACGGATTATCGCTTTTACGTGCGATCTTATCTATCTCGTCAATAAATACAATGCCGCGCTGGGCGGCTTCTACATCATAATCCGCTGCCTGTAGCAGGCGCGTCAGGATACTTTCTATATCCTCTCCTACATAGCCTGCTTCCGTCAATACCGTAGCATCTACGATAGAGAACGGCACTTTTAGCAGTTTGGCAATCGTTCGCGCCAATAACGTTTTACCTGTCCCGGTGGCCCCTACCATGATGATATTCGATTTTTCAATCTCTACATCATCTGTGGTTACCTTCTGCAACAAACGTTTATAATGGTTGTATACCGATACGGAAAGATAGCGTTTGGCTTCGTCTTGCCCGATTACATATTGATCTAAAAAAGCTTTTATATCTTCCGGCTTGGGAAGCTCCTTTTTGTTTAACCCAAAGGAAGTTCTGCGGGCCGGCATCTGTTCTTGCACTATTTCATACGCCTGCTGTGCGCAGTCGTCACAGATAGCGCCCGAAATACCGTTTATAAGCATATTAACATCGCGGCTGCTTCTTCCGCAGAAAGTACATGTTTCACCTGATTTTGCCATATATGAAAGCCTGATTCCTGTTTTTATTTACGTGTTAATACATCGTCTATCATGCCGTATTCTTTTGCTTCGGCCGAATCCAGCCAATAATCGCGGTCGCCGTCTTTCTCTACTTTGTCGAAAGGCTGCCCCGAATGGTTTGCGATGATGGTATAAAGTTCATTCTTTACTTTCAGTACTTCGCGAACGGCAATTTCCATGTCTGAGGCTTGTCCTTGCGCCCCGCTCATCGGTTGGTGGATCATTACGCGTGAATGAGGCAGGGCGAAACGTTTTCCTTTCGTTCCGGCTACCAGCAGCACAGATGCCATAGAGGCTGCTATACCGGTACAGATAGTAGATATATCCGAGCCGATGAACTGCATGGTATCATAGATGCCATAGCCGGCATAAACAGATCCTCCGGGAGAGTTTATATAGATAGATATGTCTTTCCCCGGGTCGCTGGAATCTAAGTATAACAATTGCGCCTGGATCACATTGGCGGTATAGTCGTTTACCTGTGTCCCCAGAAAAATGATGCGGTCCATCATCAATCGTGAAAATACATCCATCTGGGCTACATTCAACTGGCGTTCTTCAATGATCGTTGGAGAAATATAATCGCTCGTTATATTTATGTAGCTGTCTAACGCATTGCTGCTCATTCGTAAATGCTTCGTAGCATATTTTTTAAAATCTTCCATTACTTAAACTTAAAAATCTTAATTAGTATTCTGTATTATAAAGACATAAAGAAGGGATTCCCCTCCTTTACGTAAACCGGATAACAAAGTTATAAATAAATTTCCGAAAGAAACAATTAATTTGTTATCCGCAGGTACTTTTTTTGGATAGAAACCCCTTTCTGCTGTTATACAGTCTTTATTTGGGTTGTTTATTGCTTTTCTTCGTCGGTTAGTTTTTTGAAATCGTCGTAAGAAACCTCTTTAACGTCCAGGTCGGCTTCGTTTTTCAGCCAGGTTATAAACCTGTCGTCAAAGGCATGATCTATTATGGTGCGGAGTATTTGCTCGTTGCCCAACAATTCTTTCATATACTTGTCTAATACTTCGGCGGAAGCAGAATACATACCGGATTGGGCCAGATAGGATTGGGCAAAGCGCCTTCCTATCCGTTCTACGTCTTCCTCCAAAACCGGAATGTCATTCTTTTTTGTAATACCTCTTTTTATCAACTGAAATGTCAGGTTTTCAATAACCTTCGGATACTCTTCTTCCACCATCTCCGCTGTCTTGCCTTCTCCCGAAAGCTTTAGCCCGCGCTTTAGTATATCATCGGCAAAGCTTACGCTTCCTACCTTTTGCAGCAGGTATTTACGGGCGTCCAGTAAGAATTTGGTGTCGCTCTGCGGGGTAAACTGCTCACGGATCTGCTCCTTTATTTTATTTCTGAATTCTTCTTCCGTCGTTGCGCTGCCTTCTCCAAGTACTTTGTCGAAAAACTCCTGGTTCATTTCAGCTTTCCTGTGATGGGAGATTTCCCTGATCTCAAAAGTAAAATCCGTTACAATGCTTTCTGCTTCCGTCCGGTTTACCTTCAGGAAAGAAGCGATTTCTGCTACAACCCCGTTATACGCTTTGGCCGGATTGAAGGTGATCGCGCTGCCTTTCGCTGCTCCAATAAACTTATTCTTTTCTTCTTCATCCTTTATATACAGAGGCATCAGTATGCCGTCTTCCATCACTATGCCGCCTTCTTTGGGCGATCCGTCGTCTCCCAGCTCCGTTACGAGACCTTTTATCAGGTCTTTTTCTTCTACCGTTTCTACCGTATCATCTAATACGCCAAAATTGTCGCGGAAGGAATCCACTTGCTCTTCAACCATTTCATCATCTACCGCTATCTGGTAATACGGCAGCTTATCGTCTTTATTCCAGTCAACCGTTACTTCGGGCGCCAGGGCAACATCGAAATAAAAAACAAAATCCTCCTGGGTCTCGAAATCTATACTGAGCAGTTTTTCTTCATTGTGTAAAGGCTCGCCTAAGAAATCTGCGCCATGCTCCTGTATGTACTTAGCCACACTTTCAGAAACGAGTTTATTTACTTCATCGGCCAATACGGGTTTTTCGTACATCTTCCTGATTATGCCCATTGGCACATTTCCTTTACGAAAGCCCGGTCTCTCCGCTTTTTGCTGGTATCCACGTAAGCCTTTCTCTACCTGGCCTGCATAATCAGCCTTTACCACTTCTACTTCCAGAACGCCACTTATGGCATCATCATTGCGTTTGAGTGAAATATTCATTCCTGATGATTTATTAAATTGTTATAATATCGAATTTTAGGCTGCAAAATTAGGTTTAATCTTTTAATCTCACAAATTGTATAGTTAAATAAAATATATATTGTACGAATCTTTTATTCTTCGCGAAGAGTTTTCTAAGTCTTCGCGAAGAGTTTGTAAAGACTTCGCGATGTTTTTCCAACGTCTTCGCGAAGAGTTGCTGGAGACTTCGCGAAGATTTTTTTCCTTTTGCCGGCTTGTACTATTTTAACAGATCAGCGGAAGCGAAAAAGCTGCGATAGGGTACTTTTATCGCTCTTCTCAGGGGATATAAACATACTGCTTTCACCTTTCACCACCCCCTTGAAACCCGCTTCCAGCGCGGGAAGTGGGGTGAAACGTGCTCGTTTCACCCGGCGCATCTCCTTCCACCGGTGTTGGGCGGGCGAAAGTAGCGCGGCAGCCGGAGGTGAAAGCAAAATGGATAGGTGAAAGGAGTACGTTTCACCCTACTTCTCGCTCTGGGAGCGGGTTTCAAGGGGGTGGTGAAAGGTGAAACGTATCTTTTAAAAGTAGTCAGAGTAGTCAGAGTCGTTAGAGTAGTCAAGGAGTTAAGTAGTAAAATCGTTATATCTTTCAGCCTTCAGCCTCCTTTCGGCCAAAGATTACAGGCCGGCGAAAGGAAAAAAAAGTTAGTACAATGTCATCAGTAAACCATTACGGACTCTTTATCAAAGCATTGTGATGACTCTTCCCAAGCATTTAGAAGACTTTTTTATATCATTTAGAAGACTTTTTTTAACTATTATGATGGTTCTTCCGAAGCATTATAATGGTTTGGAAGATACACTATGATGGTTTGGGAGATACACGATAATGGTTTGGGAGATACATCATATTGATTTTTTATGAAATAAATACCTCGGATATCAGGCAAAAGTAATTATCTTTAAGCCCATTTTTATGATACGATTATGAAATTAAGAGGAATATATGCCGGGCGTCCGGCCCTTTTTCAGTTGGCTTTACTGATAGGTCTTACGTTGGCCGGTACGTTAGTTTCCGGTGTCATCACGCTTGTCTTTGATCTGGAGGGCGGTACACAAAGCCCGGAGACGCTGCGGCTTATCCAGACCGTATCGGCCATCTGTGTGTTTCTGGCGCCTGCCGTGCTTGTTGCCCTGCTGTGTAGCAAAGAGCCGGCGGAGTATCTTTCTGTCAGATCGTTTCCTACGATAGAGATAACCTTGCTTACGTTTGCCGGCGTGCTTTTGTTGTCGCCTACCATCACGCTGACCGGCGTTTTGAATGAAGGTATAAAACTGCCTCCGTTTCTGGAGCAGCTTGAAGAAGAGATCGAACAACTCACCACCATTCTCTTATCCGATACGGGCGTAATGGCTATTATCTTTAATCTGCTTGTTATCGCCGTTTTAGCGGCTATTACGGAGGAGTTCTTTTTCCGGGGTGTTTTACAGCAGATCGTAGGGAGATGGATCAGGAACCACCATGTCGTTATCTGGAGCGTAGCCTTTATATTCAGCGCTATCCATTTCCAGTTTTCCGGGCTGATACCCCGCCTGTTATTAGGCGCCTATTTAGGGTATCTGCTGTATTGGAGCAAAAACATCTGGCTGCCGATACTGGCGCATTTTTGCAATAATGCACTGGCTGTTATAGGGATGGCGGATAGCGATCTGAGAGAAAACAGCTATATATCGGGAAAGATACCGGAATCGGAAATGCTGGTTTTCGTAGGTATAACGATACTGACGTTTATCCTTTTTTGCTACGTTACGTACCTTTTTCGTAAACGTATCCTGCGCGATTAGAAGTTTTTCTTTCTCAACTGGAAGTCTTTGCCTAAGTATTTCTCGCGCACGATCTCGTTAGCGGCCAGTTCTTCCGCCGTTCCCTGGAAGAGTACTTTTCCTTCGAACAGCAGATAAGCCCGGTCTGTAATACTCAGGGTTTCGTATACATTGTGGTCTGTGATCAATATGCCGATGTTTTTATGCTTCAGCTTTGCTACGATGGCCTGAATATCCTGTACGGCTATCGGGTCTACTCCGGCAAAAGGCTCGTCGAGCATGATGAACTTAGGGTCTATAGCCAGGCAACGGGCTATTTCCGCCCGGCGCCGTTCGCCACCCGACAATTGGTCGCCCAGGTTCTTCCGTACTTTAGACAGGCCGAACTCGGCAATCAGGCTTTCCAGTTTCTCTTTTTGGTATTCCTCCGGCTGGCCGGCCATTTCAAGTACCGAGCGGATATTATCCTCTACCGTCATCTTACGAAAGATAGACGCTTCCTGTGCCAGATAGCCAATCCCATTACGCGCCCGCTTGTATACGGGAAATTTGGTGATCTCCTCTTCATTCAGGTATATCTTTCCTTCATTCGGAGTAACCAGGCCTACCGTCATATAGAAGGTAGTCGTTTTCCCCGCGCCATTCGGGCCCAGCAAACCAACTATCTCGCCTTGTTCTACGTAGATAGAAACATGATTCACAACTGTACGTGTCCTGTATTTCTTTACTAAATCCTCCGTGCGGAGCACCATCTGTTGTTTGTCGGCCATAACCCATCACTAATTTGGTGCAAAGAAACGGAATTATTTCTGTATACCCCGTAAATAGCATGGGAAGAATGTTTAACATTTTAATAATAAAACCAAAAATCATTCAAATAATACAGATTTGTCCTCTGATATTTATATCTTTGCACCCGTAGTTTTTTACCAATAACTTTTATATGAGATTGTTTAAATTCGGAAAATATAAGTCAGAAGCATCATCAAACACAACGAAAGAGCCTGAAATTGAAAGGCCTTTGAATATCGAGACACCTGTTATGCCTCCCGCACAAGAGGTAATCCCTGAGCCTTTGCCCTCCCCTTTCCCTCCTGAAAAGGAAAAAGAGAAAGAGAAAGAGAAGGAAAGAGAAAAAGAAAAAGAGCCGGAAAAGGAAAAGAAAAAGGAGCCGGAGAAGGAAAAGAAAAAAGAAAAGGAAATGGAAAAGAAAAGAGAAAAGGAACCGGAAAAGGCAGTAGAAGATATAGCAGACTTCTTTTCCGTTAATATATACGATATTTTTAAACATAACCCTAAATCAGTAAGAAGAGGCAAAGGCGCTAACGGCCATCCGATGGAATTATTCGCATTGGAGCTTCCCAAATTAGAACTGTCTACTTTCTTCAGAGTCCTTATTCTTCAATATGAAAATAAGCGGTATGATCTGGTGTTCATCAGTAATACAAATGAAGCCAGCGACAGCCTAAAGAAATTTATCGACTTTTCATGCAAAGCGTTCGGCCCCGATTTTATGAGGAAAGGAAGCTTTAATGCCAATGACATACGGGATGCAGCCCTTGGCGTATTCTCCCGTATCTGGTACAACAAAGCGCGCATAGAAAACGCCTCATTAACCCTCACCCTCACCCTGTACGGCATAACCCCGGGAGAATAAGAGAGGCCGGAAATACCTCAGCGGGTATGATGCCGGAATGTAAAGTACTTTTGAGACAGGTAACTGGCCGCCGTACAAATGGCGGTAACTAATACCTTGGAGGGGGTAGGATAAAAATGGAAATATTCTACAAATAGCTTCAGCCCGACGTAATTGATCGCCAGATTGAAGCAGACAACAAGAAAATAGCGTGTCATCTTGGTCCGGCTACGAAGCGGCGAGCCCTGAAAGGCTACATTATTCATCAGCCAGTAGCCGGTAAACAAGGTAATGGGAAAAACAATTAGAAAGGCGGCGATATAAGGCGAGATGACAAGAAAGCCCCAAAAGACGTTTTCCTTCTTAAAAACGAAATTGTATAAGACGGCATAGAGCAGTATGTCGAAAACCGTATTTGCTCCTCCACAAACGGCATAGCGAAAGGTATGGTAAGGGAGTATCTTTTTAAGGAACGGGAAATAAAACCAACTGACTATTTTCTCTATTACTCTTTTCATTCTTTAAACAAAAACAATTTCACGGTGCAAATATATAAAAATGAAAAGGTAGGGCGGGGCTATCTTGATTTTTATTTTCCCGGCTTGACAATATGCGGATTTTTATGTAGGTTTGTCTAACATTTTAATCAACTATAAATTTAGACATGGAATCAGTAAAAGGAAAATTGGTTAAGCCGCTCTTTGTTGTCTTAGCTGTGATGCTGCCGGGTTTATTCTTTTCTTGCGGAGAGGGTAAGCAGAATACATTAACGCCCGAAGAAATAGCAGACGGCTGGCAGTTATTGTTTGATGGGCAAACATTGAACGGGTGGAAAGACTACAACGGAACAACGCTTACTACGCCCTGGCACGTAGTAGACGGCAGTATCCAGGCGAAGGGAGAAGGTAGCGACGCCAGTGGGTATATTGTAACGGACAGGGAGTATGAAAACTTTGTCCTCTCGTGGGATTTTAAACTTTCCAAAGGTGGGAATAGCGGTATGCTGTATCATGTGGTGGAACGCCCGCAGTTTGCCGTACCTTATGTCACCGGCCCGGAATACCAGCTAATTGACGACGAGAACTTTGAGGGCTTGGAACCCTGGCAGAAAATGGGCGTAGACTATGCCATGTACACGCCGGATGCAGGCAAGATGAACGTAAACCCCGCCGGACAATGGAATACCGCCCGGATCGTGTTTGACAACGGGCATGTGGAACATTGGATGAATGGCGTGAAGATCCTGGAGTTCGAAGCCTGGACAGATGATTGGTTTGAAAGAAAAAACAGCGGGAAATGGGCAAACGCCCCCGAATACGGATTAGCGCATAAGGGCGTGATCTGCCTGCAAGACCATGGCTACCCGGCCTCTTTCCGCAATATAAAGGTAAAAGAACTTCCGCGCAAAACGAAAGAAGTGAATCTATTTAACGGAACAGACCTGAAAGGCTGGGAAGCTTACGGAACGGAATTGTGGTACGTACAAGACGGCTTACTCTTCTGCGAAAGCGGCCCTGATGAAAAATACGGATACCTGGCTACACGCGAATATTACGACGACTTTGACTTAACGGTAGAGTTTAAACAGGAAGCCAACGGCAATTCGGGCGTATTTATCCGTTCGTTTATAGAAGAAGGAGTGAAAGTAAACGGATGGCAGGTAGAAGTAGCGCCTCCCGGACATGATACCGGCGGCATTTACGAATCATACGGACGCGGCTGGCTTATCCAGATACCCGACGAAAAAGAAACAATTCTGCAAATGGGCGAATGGAATACGCTGCGTATAAGGGTGCAGGGCGATAATGTAAAAACATGGCTGAACGGCGAAGAAATGGTAGATTTCAGCGACGACAAGATAGGCGCCGGGCAAGGACGCATCGCCCTCCAGATACACGACGGAGGAGGCATAAAAGTGGCCTGGAAGAATTTAAAACTGGCAACGCTTTAAAGCAAGACAAAACCCTGGCGGCTTAGGCTGTCAGGGTTTTGCTTTACTATGGCGGATCAGGATAAAAAGGCTAAGACAAGTTGATTGAATACGGCAGGATTGTCCATATTGGCCGTATGTCCGGCGCCGGGGATCAGGTGGAATTTGCTGCCGGGTGTGTTTTGATGCCATTGCAGGGAGACATTCCGGGCTAACTCCGTGTCGAGCTCTCCGCAAAGGAGAAGGAGCGGATAGTTGCAGGGAACGTCTTTTCGTTCGCACACCACTTTCTTCAGTCCGGCCATAGCTACGAATGATTTGCGGATAAAGCCTTGCGCCATCCGGTAATAAAGCGCTTTGTTTTCGGGGTAGTGTACTGCCTGCCCGGCTACAAAATGACGGAATTTATTCATAGATGTGAGCGCCAGCCAGAGGAATTTCCTGATGGAGTCTTTTTGGGCTTTGTTTATTTCTTCATTCGTATCGTTGATATTGTACCCTCCCGTTGCTACGATAGAACGTACATGGCCGGGATATTTCAAGGCAAAATATTGAGCCAGTAACGAGCCGAGGGAAACGCCTATAAGATGCGCTTT
>JAISCM010000024.1 GCA_031265595.1 Tannerellaceae bacterium | reverse complement strand
AACCCGGAACCGTTATTTTCACTACTTACATATACTATATAATGGAAAGACCTGGCTGAACCGCCGTTCCGGCAAAGATATCTGGGAAGGTTTGTATGAGTTCCCCTTAATAGAAACCGAAGCGCCTGCGGACTTCACCCAATTACAGGCAGATGACAACTTCCGCCAGCTATTAGAAGGCGCCGGCAAGGTATCCATCTCCCTTGAACTGTCTGACGTAAAACACGTATTATCCCACCAAATCCTTTACGCTGCCTTCTATAAGATCGGGATAGAGCAAATCCCCGTATCGCTACAATCCTGCATAGAAATACCGGATGATGCCATAAACGAATATGCCGTCCCCCGCCTCCTTCGTATCTATATAGAAAAGAGAATGACGCTATAATGCAGGTGCAACTATATTCATTTACTTTTTTCTTTGTAAAATGATTGAATTTGTTTTTCTTTGTGTCAAAATGTAAAAGAACGATTATGTCATTAAATAGAGTATTATTGATAGGATATGTAGGGAAAGATCCCGACATACGTTATTTTGACAGTGGTGTGGCGATAGCAAATTTTCCACTGGCTACTTCGGAAAGGGGATATACCCTGGCCAACGGCACGGTTATCCCCGAACGGACGGAATGGCATAATATTGTAGTCAGGCGCGACCAGGTAGCCTTTGTTGAGAAATGGGTAAGAAAAGGATCCGGCCTCTTTGTGGAAGGAAAGATCCGTACCCGTAACTATGATGACCAGACAGGCGTGAAGCGTTACGTAACAGAGATCTATGCCGACCGGGTAGAGTTCTTCAACTACGGAAAGCGTGACGACGGACAGACCGCAACGCAGACGACACAGACAACGCAGGCAACGCCTCCTTCTCAGACAACGGGCCCGGCTCCGTATACGCAACCTTCCCAACCGGTTCAACCTTTGGAGACGAATGAAGCAGACGACCTTCCATTCTGATATTGTTTAACTAATACAGTTCAACGTTGGACTCAGACTATTTTTTATCGGACTTATTTAATCAGGAAACCATACAATTGTTAGTAGGGCCGCTAACGGGCTTGTGTATTGTTGTACTATTGCTGTGTATATCCGGTTTCGTATCGGCGGCGAAGATGGCTTTTTTCTCTCTCACCCCGGCAGATATAAATGAAATTAAAGAGAAGAAGCGCTCTTCCGATTCGCTTATCATCCGTTTGCTGGAGCGCCCCGAATATCTTCTGGCTACGATCTTTATTATTTACACCCTGGCTAATGCGGCTACGGTGTTGATATGCGCTTATGTTATAGGCCGCCTCCTCGATTTCTCATTCGCCCCCTGGGTAGGCTTTATTCTTCAGCTACTGATACCGGCCTTCCTTTTATTGCTTTTCGGAGAGATCATCCCCAAAGTAAGAGCGCTGAAGCATCCATTAAGCTTTTCACGCAAAGCAGCCGCTATACTGCGGGGCATGGAGATCGTATGCCGCCCGTTATCCAACCTGTTGATCAGGCCGACTTCCTTCATAAATAAAGCATTGGCAAAGAAAAGACATGAAATATCGATGGATGAACGATCCAAAACAGTAGAACTGACATCGAAAGAGACGCCGGAAGAGAAAGAAATGATGGGCGAAATTATCAAGTTCTATAATAAGACTGCCGGCGAGATCATGACTTCCCGCCTGGATGTAGAAGATATTGAGATACAGACTCCTTTTAGTAATGTTGTGCAGATCATTATCGATTCGGGCTATTCGCGTATCCCCGTCTTTTCCGAAACAGAAGATAACATCAAGGGCGTCCTCTACATAAAGGATTTGCTTCCCTATATTGATAAACAGGATACCTTTCGCTGGCAAACCCTGATACGCCCGGCCTATTTCGTGCCGGAAACAAAAAAGATAGACGTATTGCTGGAAGAGTTCCGTGTAAATAAGATCCATCTGGCCATCGTAATAGACGAATTTGGCGGTACGTCCGGCATTGTAACCATGGAAGATATTCTGGAAGAAATCGTAGGCGATATATCCGATGAGTACGATGAAGAAGAACGGCAGTTCATCCGTTTGGCCGACGGTAGCCTGATCTTTGAAGCCAAAATCCCCCTGATAGACTTTTTCCGTGTGATTGATTGCGACCCATCTGTGTTTAAAGACCTGACCGACGAAGTAGAAACCTTGGCCGGCCTGTTGCTCGAACTGAAAGGCGATTTCCCCAAACGGCAGGAAATCATTGAATACAATGGATACCGCTTCCAGGTATTGGAAGTAGACAACCATCGCATTCAAAAGGTAAAGTTTACAAGAATTTCCGATTTGGAAAAGGAAAAAAGCTAACGATGCCGAAGTGGGCCATACTGATAGAAGCCTTGTTGCTGGGGATATGCTTATCCTGTTTGGAATACACGCCGAAACCGCGGGGCTACCTCCGCATCGAGCCCCCTGTTCCTTCTTACCGGGAGTTGCCGCTGGATGAATTGCCTTATACATTTACTATCTCTTCCTTTTCGGAAATAGAACTGCCGCCCGCCGGCGATCCTGCCGGATGGATTAATGTGTCTTATCCGGCATTGGGCGCAAAGATCTATTGCAGTTTCCTTACGATACAGCCTTCTACGCTGGATGTTGCCATGGAAGAATCGCGCCGCCTGGTAGCCCGGCAGTCGCAGGATGCTCACGCCATTACAGAACAGGCCTACAATAACCCGGCGAAACAGGTTTACGCCTATCTATATCAGTTGGATGGAGCGTCCGTCTCACCTATCCAGTTTACACTGACGGATAGTACGGCTCGCTTCTTCAGAGGCTCTTTGTTGTACGACCGTCGCCCGAATGGCGATTCGATCGCCCCGGTTACGCAGTATCTGAAAACGGATATTATCGAACTCATCCAATCGTTTAACTGGAAGTAGCCATGCCTCTCTATCTGAAACAGACAACTCCCCTCATGGGCATTTGGAAGGTAAACGAAAGCGTAGAAGAACTACTGTCCCTTCTCACCCAAACAAAGACACCCTTCCTTTTCCCGGAGAATATACATACAGAAAGCAGAAAAACAGAATGGCTGGCCGTTCGCGTATTACTAAAAGAACTGCTGGGCGAAGAAACCACTATCGCCTATCACCCAAACGGCGCCCCCTACCTACCCGAAAGAGCATTAACGATAAGCATCTCCCACACAAAAAGCTATGTGGCAGTATTGCTATTAGACACCCCCCCCGCCGGCATAGACATTGAATATCGCGCCAATCGCATACTAAAGATACGCCGCCGCTTCCTAAGCCCGGAAGAAGACAGCCACATAGACCCCGCCCATGAAGCAGACCATTTACTTATCCATTGGTGCGCCAAAGAAGCCCTATTTAAAATGATAGGCCAGACCGAAGTAGACTTCGCCAACCATATACACATAACCCCCTTCCCCTACAAACAATCAGGCAACTTACTGATAACAAAAACCCGCACCCCCCAAGCCGCCTCCTATTCGCTATCGTACCGGGTAGATGCCGACTTTGTGCTTGTTTTCACGGAATAATGGCGAAAGAGGATGGTTGAAATGTCCGGTATTCCTTTAAGAACGGTAAGAAAGTTTGGGACTTGGACTGTGAAAAAATAAGTGGCACTTTAAATGGCACTTTAAGTGGCACTTTAAAATGGCACTTTAAAATATCTGGGAAATGTTTTGCTCCAGATTATTCGTCTTTGACCAGCATTGAATTTTAATCTGTTAAGCAGAAATAGCTTTTAATAGGTTTCTTCTAAAAATTAACTCCTATGTATATATTGGGTTCGAAAAGGAAATAGCTATTCCATCTGCTATCTATCTCTTTAAAGTGTTGAGGTGTGTTTGTGTCGATCGGCCAATACTGGCAATGGATCTGAGGTTCTATAAATACTCTGTTCTTGAAAAGAGAGATGTGATACCCGATATGATAGGAGGTGTATAGTTTGAAACCGTTGCCGATTTCTTTATTTTGTTCGTCTATATATGTCTTTACTTGCGGCATTATTTCTATTGTTGCGAATAAACCCTTCCATATCATGCGTTGATACGTAGCGCCTATGCCGGTTTCCCGGAGCCTGCCCGGATAAAATTCGCTTTCTTTCATTATATGCGAATCCCATAAGGGTATGCCCATTGGTGCAAATAGTTTCCAGGTGGCTACTTTGATGCCGATTTTGTCTTTAGGCGTAAGTGCATACTTGAGATGGAGCTCGTAGTGGTGTGTGTTTGTCTTTTCCTCGCCAAAATTGGTGAAAGATAGCCATGGTGTGCTTACTGAAAATCTGTAGTCGGGAACCGAATCTCTACCTGA
>JAISCM010000021.1 GCA_031265595.1 Tannerellaceae bacterium | reverse complement strand
GCGTTTTGCCGAACCAGACGAAATAGCCGGAACAATCGCCTTCCTGTGCAGTGGCGCAGCGGCTATGATCACAGGACATAACTTGGTTATAGACGGAGGTTTCACCATCAAATAACCTGAAGCGTAGTACCCCGGCGTACCGCATCAAGGTACCCCGGCGTACCGCATCGAAGTACCCCGGCGTACGCTGCCTCAACCAAACTAAAGGAAGGAAAGAAGATAACTAACAGTAAACAATAAACATCATGCAAAGAATACTAAACAATCCAGACAATGTAGTGGACGAAATGCTTAGCGGCTTTCTGAAAACCCATAGCGATATAGTAGAAAAAACAAGCAACCAGCGCGTTGTTAAGTCCAAAGAATCTGTAGCAAACCGTGTAGGGGTAGCAACCGGGGGAGGCTCCGGGCATAAGCCTGCATTCGTTGGCTACGTAGGCAAGAATATGTGCGACGCTGTGGCTGTGGGCGAAATATGCTCATCGCCTACGGCTGTGGCTTTTCTTGATGCCTTCAAAGCGGCCAACGGAGGCAAGGGAGTAGCCTGCCTGTATGGGAATTATTCCGGCGACAATATGAATGTGAAGATGGCTATGAAGATGGCCCAAAAGGAAGGGATAGAAGTAAAGACCGTGGTGGCGAACGACGACGTAGCATCGGCCCCGAAAGATCAGCGTGAGAAGCGCCGCGGTGTAGCCGGCGAAGTGTTGATGTGGAAAGTAGGCGGCGCCAAAGCAAATACAGGAGCATCGCTGGACGAGGTAATTGCCGCAGCACAAAAAGCGATAGACAATACCCGCAGCATCGGAATAGGTCTTACGCCTTGCGTACTTCCGGCGGTAGGTCATCCGAATTTCGAGGTAAAGCCGGGAACAATGGAAGTAGGCATCGGCCATCATGGCGAACCGGGAATAGAGGTATGCCCCATCGAAACGGCAAACGGCATGGCAAAGCGAATGGTAGATGTTGTATTGCCCGATTACCCATTTGTGGAAGGAGATGAAGTGGTGGTACTCGTCTCTGGGCTGGGCGCAACTCCCGTAATGGAATTGTACGTATTATATGATGAAGTAGAGAGGCTTATCCGTGCAAAAGGCATCAGGATACATAAAGCGTATGTAGGCAACTATTTCACTTCATTGGAAATGATGGGCGCCACCCTGACCGTAATGAAGCTTGACGACGAACTGAAGGAACTTATCGATATGCCTGCCAACAGTGTAGGCCTGCAACAATTTTAATGTGTAAAAGGAGAAATCGATGAAAACGTTTAAGAATAAAGACGGCAAACCGATATTGCTTTCCATGGTAAAGGCCATCCAGCAGCATAAAGCTTACCTCAGCGAAGTGGATGGCCTTATAGGGGATGGCGACCACGGAATGAATATGAACAAAGGCTTTACGATGTTCGAAAGCCGCTTCAAAGACGAGGATATTTCTTTTACCGGCGGACTGACCGAATTAGGTACCATCCTGCTGACTGAAATAGGAGGTTCGATGGGCCCTATATACGGAACGATTCTGATAGATATGGCCGCGGCAGGCGAGGAAGAGGAAGACATAAGTCTCACCGTATTCTCTAAGATGCTGGCAACAGGCCTGGAAGGGCTTTTGGGTATTGTAGATGCACGGGTAGGCGATAAGACATTGGTAGATACGCTGGCGCCGGCTGTAGATGCGCTGCGCCATGCAGTGGATGACAGTATCCCATTTCCTACGGCCTTGCAGCAGATGAAAGCGGCAGCCGAAGCAGGCAAAGAATCAACAAAGGATCTTGTGGCAAAGTTCGGACGTTCGAGCCGCCTGGGCGAACGTTCAAGAGGCGTACTGGATGCGGGAGCAACGTCCTGCTGCATCATACTCACGGCCATGGCAGATGCCATGACCGCTTTATTGGCAGAAGAGCCGGTAAGTATTTGATAAATTAAAACGATATCTATAAAATGAAAATAGCGATAGGCTGCGACGAAGCGGCATACAAACTAAAGGTAGATCTGATAAAACACCTACAGGCCAAAGGATTTGAAGTGACAGACTTCGGAGCGAATGAAGGCGAAGTAGTTCTTTATCCCGATGTGGCTGTGGCTGTGGCTAAAGCAGTAGCAAAAGGTACATTCGAACGGGCAATACTTGTTTGCGGTACAGGCATCGGGATGTCTATCACGGCAAATAAAGTGCCGGGAGTAAGGGCGGCCGTTTGCCATGATCCGTTCTCTGCACAGCGTGCGCGAAAAAGCAATGATGCCCAGATCATTTGCTTTGGAGAACGCGTAATCGGCACTGAACTGGCAAAGAACCTGCTGGACGTCTGGCTCGAATCGGAATTTAGCGGCGGAGGCTCTACCCCAAAAGTGAATCGTATCAACGAATACGAACACGAATTTATGAAAGAAGAAAATAAACGCACATCTACACAAAACTAAATCATCAGAAATCATGAAAACTCTATTATTCACCTTGTGGATCACCCTTGTTATATCCTCTCCTCTGATAGCTCAAACGGCTACGGAATACAAACCTGTAGGCGGAGTATTACAGCTAAAGAACATTCACCTGTGGAGGGGGCAGGAAGTAACAGCCGAGGCCACGCTTGCGACAGACATTTATTATACCAACAAAAAACAGAATCTCAGGCTCGGCCTGTGGGGAGGCGCCGGAGTAAACGGCAATTTCAAGGAGATCGATTATTATATCAACTACAACGTAGCGGGCTTTACATTCGCTCTTTGGGATATCTACAATTTCTCCACTGGGGCAACTTATAATAACCGGCAGGCGTTTAATTACAAGGCACGTGAAACGGGACACTTTGTCGATCTGTCTGTCGCTTATCAATTCCCCCAAAAATTACCACTCAGGGTATACTGGGCTACCGTACTATTTGGCCGGGATCGTGGCGCATTGAATGAAAAGAACAGGTATTCTACCTTCGTTGAACTGGGCTATCCCGTATTGTCGAATAAAATAGTAGACCTGAATGTTGGTATCGGCGGAGCTTTTGCCATGAGTAAAGGCAAAGATATATCGGGCGGGAAATCGGATGCCCATTTCTATGGAGATTCCCCAGGTATTGTAAGTATTAATCTCACCTTGTCTAAAACGTTCGATATACGGGGATACAAACTACCCCTATCTATCACTCCTATGTGGAACCCAGAGAAAAACTATGCCAATATACAAGTAGCCTTACAGCTTCTTTCTCTTTAAGTTAAATCTTACCTTAAAATAATTAAATCATGGAACATTCAAAAGAAACATTTTTAGATAGAATAGGTATTCCTCAGCCATTAGCCTGGGGATACCTTGGTATACTCATATTTATGATGGGCGACGGCATGGAGCAAGGTTGGCTAAGCCCATACCTTATAGAGAAAGGTATGACTGTGGGGCAATCGGCTCTATTGTTTACTGTATACGGTATTACTATTGGGATAGCTTCCTGGTTTTCGGGTGTATTGGCCGATATGCTGGGAGCTAAGAAAACGATGTTTTACGGATTCGTTATTTATTTGATTGGGGTTATCGGTTTCGTTAGTATAGGCCTTGGTCAGTTTAATTACCCGCTGATGCTTGTAATGTATGCTATCAAGGGCTTCGGTTATCCGCTGTTCTCTTATACATTCCTGGTATGGATAGCCTATAAATCCCCTAAAGCCATGCTGGGTAAGGCTGTAGGATGGTTCTGGTTCGTGTTCACAGGAGGACTAAGCGTGCTCGGCGCCCTTTACTCAAGCTGGGCCATCAACTTTTTCGGACATATAACAACCTTGTGGACGGCTGTATTATGGGCGCTTGTAGGAGCTTTATTTGCGTTGGTATTCATGAAGTTTGAAAATATAGCTGCTACACAAACAGAAAAAAACGAATCTAAACTAAAGAACCTACTGAAAGGGCTTACCATTATGAAGAAAGAGCCTAAAATAGCCCTGGCAGGGATTGTGCGAATTATAGATACGGCTCCTCAATTCGGATTTCCGGTCTTTCTGCCAATGTATATGCTGGAGCAGGGATTCTCAGAAGGCGAATGGCTGCATATATGGGCTGTGGCATTACTTGGTAATATTATATTCAATCTTATCTTCGGCTTTGTAGGCGATTATGTGGGATGGCGCAAAACGATTATGTGGTTTGGCTGCGTAGGTTGTACCATCGGTACGCTATTATTCTACTACGCCCCACAAATTCTTCCGGGCAGTATCTTCTTTGTTATGTTTGGCGGATTTTTCTGGGGAGCAATGATGGCAGGCTATGTTCCTTTGTC
>JAISCM010000271.1 GCA_031265595.1 Tannerellaceae bacterium | reverse complement strand
GAAAAGGAATAAAAAAAGGACACTACATACAGGAAAGCACGATGATTTACGACATAGCCGGCACACTCGCCTATATGATGAACGTAGAACAGCCCCAGGTATGGATAGCCCGCCCGATCGTCTCCATATTTGAATAAGGTGAAAACCGGAAGTGAGCAACTACATAGTAGTGATTTATACAAGCTACATTACAAAAGGATCTACCTGTTTGCCAAATCGTATGTACACGACAAGTGGATAGCTGAAGATATAGCTTCCGAAACGATTATGGCTTATTGGGAAATAATAAAACAAAAGGAAATCGACCATCCGTTGACTTTCTTATTTTCCATTGCCCGGAACAAATCAATCGACCATTTACGAAAGGAATTAACCCGCCAGGAAACAATTACAGCTTTATCTGAAATAGGGATACGTGAATTGAATACACGTATCTCTACTTTAGAGGCTTGCGAACCCGATGTGTTATACTCGAACGAAGTGACGGACATAATGAAAGAAACCTTGGCTTCGCTACCGGAAACTACCCGGAAGATATTTGAGATGAGCCGCTTCGGAAACCTTTCTAAAAAAGACATTGCAGAAACAATGAATATGACCCCAAAGGGTGTTGAATATCACTTATCTAAAGCCTTGAAAAGTTTACGTATTGCTTTGAAGGATTATTTGCCGGCATTTTTATTTTTCTTCTTTTTTCAATAAAAATTGTTTTTCAACTAGGCGCTTGCCTCACTTAAACGTACTAACTATATGACTCCCCTTAGAAAAGGCGGCGCTAAATGAACCATGATGACAGCAGAATTACTGAAAAAATATATTACCGGCGATGCTTCCCAGAAAGAGAAGGAGGATATCCAGCTATGGATTGAAGCGAGTGAAGAAAACCGGAAAGAGTTTATGCGGCTTCGCATACTTTACGATATGAGTCTGGCTCATGAACCGGAACAAACATTGCCTCAATCCGGGAAGTCAATCAAACGGATATTCCTTGAACTGGCGAAAATAGCAGCAATTATATGTATCACGTTTGGTTGCTCCTATTATTTTCTGAACCATTTGCCGAAGAAAGAAGAAGAGGCTGTTATGCAAACCTTGCACATACCGGCAGGCCAACGGGCGGAGTTGATCTTAACAGACGGTACAAAAGTTTGGCTGAATGCGCTTACTACGCTTACTTTCCCCAATAAATTTACGAAAGATTCCCGCCAGGTTTATTTAGATGGAGAAGCCTATTTTGATGTTTCGCACAATGCCGGGAAGATATTTACGGTGAATACAAATCGGTACCTTGTAAATGTATATGGTACGGAATTTAATATATCGGCTTATAGTAGGAGCAACTTGTTTGAAACAGCCTTGATTGATGGCTCGGTAGAAGTTGTAGCTTTACATGATACGCAGAAAATACAATTGAGCCCGGGGCGCCGGGTTTATCTGGAGGATGGGAAATTAGTTTCCGGTTCAATCCTGGACTATAATCATTTCTTGTGGAAGAAAGGTATCATTAGTTTTGAACATGAACGGATAGAAGACATTTTGGTTAAGCTACGGCTTTATTATGATATCGCCATTGAAAATAAAAACACAAGTATTAATAATATGCGTTATACGGGCAAGTTCCATACAAAAGATGGTATTGAACATGTGCTGAATGTATTGAAGATACCAACAAATCTACGCTTTACCAAAGACAATGAAAACAATATAATCTATATACATTGAACGATAACCTTTTATTAATCCCTAAAAATAAGATGCCTATGGTAGATGAGGAATGTAAGTAACAAAGAACCGGAAAATGGTTGCAACATCTTCCGGCCACTAAATTAACACTAACTTGTAAAGTAAATCTATTAGTATTAACTCTCTAATTCGACAAAAATATGAAAAATATTTTGTACAAGGAATTTTATATTCAAAATTACACGACCTTAAAACATGTTATTAGAATGATGAAACTACAATTTGTTCTCCTATTTATGTGTTGCATGGGATTATATGCAACGAATGCACATTCTCAGGAAATGAAGGTAACGATTGTTACTACAAATTCTACCGTAAGAGAGATTCTTCAGGAAATAGAAGAAAAAACAGATTACCTCTTTTTATATAATAGGGAAGATGTAGATGTAGACAGGAAAACGTCTGTACAAGCAACAAGAAAGAAGGTATCGGATATACTTTCGCAGATATTTGCCAATACGGATGTAGTCTATATAATGGAAGGCAGTAATATCGTTCTGATGAAGAAGAATATACTTCAGCAAATAACTCTCCGGCGGATAACAGGGCGCGTACTGGATGAGAAAGGCGAACCGGTTATCGGTGCGAATGTGATGGAAAAAGGAACGACAAACGGTACGACTACCGGTATAGACGGCAGCTTCTCGTTGAATATAAGCGAGGGCGCCATGCTACAGGTTTCCTATATTGGCTATCTGACAAAAGAGATACCGGTAGATGAAAGAAACAATATGGATATTACCATTCTGGAAGATACGCAACGCCTGGATGAAGTAGTGGTTGTGGGTTATGGAACATCGCGTAAACGGGATATTACCGGGTCCATCGCTTCCGTGAAGTCCAAAGAATTGAACGCCGTAGCATCTTCCAGTGTCAGCCAAATGTTGCAGGGAAAGGTGACGGGCATGAATACGATCCAACGGTCGGCACAGCCCGGAGCGGGGATGTCCATTAATATCCGCGGGGCAGTTTCGCCCAACGGAAGCAATGCACCCCTGTATGTGATAGACGGTGTGCCTTTGCAGGACAATTCTACTGCCGATCCTGGTCTGAACACGAGCGGAAACCTCTATGACTACCGTGCCGGCGTAGACCGTGACCCGCTGAACACCATCAATCCCAGTGATATTGAAAGCATTGAAGTGCTGAAAGATGCCAGTGCAGCCGCCATTTATGGAGCGTCGGCGGCCAACGGCGTAGTACTGATTACCACGAAAAGCGGTAAGGCGGGAAAAGTGAAGGTAGAATACAACAGCGCCCTCACTGCGCAACTGCCCAAGGCCTATCCCGAAGTGATGAATGCCCGTGAGTTTCGCGAGCAGGCCAACGTATGGACCAGGGAATACTATCTGTACACCCAAAAGATGGGAGCGTATGGAAGCAACCCTGTAGACTTGTCGGGCTATATACCCGTTTTTGCAGATGTAAACGCCTATACGGCAGATACTGACTGGATGGATGAGGTGACACGCAACGGCTACGTCATCGACCAAAACCTCTCCGCCAACGGAGGTACGGAGAAGACGAAGTATTTCTTCTCCTACAATTATTACCGCAATGTGGGCATGTTGAGGAACTCCGATATGGGCCGCCATAACATCCGCCTCAATCTGGATCAGGAGTTCTCCAAACGCATGAAGGCGGGCATCAGGTTCAGCTACTCGAACCTGACGGTCAACAGTACTTCCGTGGGTGATGCGGGTAATGGAGACAACATGATACAGAATGCCTTACGCTTCGGGCCGGATATACCGGTAAAAGATGCAGAAGGCATGTATAGCCAGTCGCACAATAAATTAGTGAACAATCCCGCCGCTTTCCTCGAAATCACCGACAAGACCAACACCGAACGGATTTTCATCGCCCCCACCGTGGAGTTGAAGCTGATGGACGGACTGTCTCTGCGGGGCGTGGGAGGATATGACAAACAGGATAGCAAGCGCGATTTCTTTATTCCCGCCAAAGCCCAGAACACGGTGGTGCCAGACGGGATGGCACAGTTGGGTTATTCCATGGTGGCCAATATCAGTGCAGAAACCTTCTTTAATTACGACAAGGTGTTCAATGACATACACCGTATCTCCGCTGTGCTGGGCGCCGGTTATTACAGAACGGAGTCAGACGGTTTCCGCTTGGCGGGAGTGGGTTTCTTTACCGATGCTTTCGGCACGGCCAATGTGGGCATAGCTGCATCCAAAGACAAAGAGGATATCTCTTCTTGGCGCACGGAGCGCACCAAGCTCTCACAGTTTGCCCGCCTGAACTATTCGCTGAACGACAAGTACATGATTACCCTGACGGGGCGGCGAGACGGTTCGAGCTATTTTGCGAAGAACAACAAATGGGGCTTCTTCCCCTCTGCCTCTGTGGCGTGGCGTATTGCTGAAGAAGCGTTCCTGAAAAACAATACATTACTAAGCGACCTGAAGCTGCGCATAGGCTACGGCACAGCCGGGAACGAAAATGTGATAGGAACCAACGCCCAGGCATCCTACAAAAGTGGCTACAACTATGTATTCGGCAGCATTACAAACATCGGGTTCAACCTGGCTCAGGTGGAAAACCCCAACCTAAAATGGGAAACGGATTATACTACCAACATCGGTATCGACTATGGTTTTTGCAACCAGCGTTTCTTCGGATCCATAGAGTTCTTCCACCGAGGGGTGAAAGACCTGCTGGACTATCAGACATTACCTTCCAACAATGCCGTGGGTACCGTGGCAGCCAATATCGGTGAAACCCAGAGCAAGGGATTCGAGTTCTCGTTGCGCAGCGACAACCTTACTTCAAAAAAACTGAAATGGGAAACAACGTTCAACTTGTCATATTTCGTGGCCAACTGGGTGAAGCGCAATCCCGAAGTCGCGCTGCCGGAATATGTAGGCGAAACGGATGAACTGGATGCCATCTACGGCTGGCAGACAGACGGCATCATCACTTCCGGCGATCAGCTACCTGCCTATATGCCGGATGCTTTGCCGGGCAACATCAAGTATGTAAACCAGAACGATGACAATGTACTGGATTCTAAAGATATGGTGAAACTGGGCAATTCTACGCCCCGTTGGATGGCCGGTCTGGGCAATACGTTCAGCTACCGGGGCTTCGACCTGAACTTTTATTTCTATGGCGCCTTCGGTTACAAGAAGTGGAGAGGGCAGGAGCCGGATCTGTATGCCATAGGCAATAGCGGCGTGGCAGCAGGAAATACCTACCGCACCGTCATCACCGAAGTATGGAACAGCCAGACAGGGAAAGGGTGGATGCCCGGCGTAGCGGCAAACACTTATGACGCTTCCAACCCTACGGGCAATAATAATTTCTACCTGATGGACGGCAGCTATATCAAGCTGAAAAACATTACGCTGGGCTATACGCTTCCGCAAGGCCTGTTTGCAAGCAGCAACTTCATTCAGGGCGCACGGCTGTTCGTGGACGCTCAGAACGTGGCTACATTCACGGCCTACAAGGGCTTCGATCCCGAACTACAGACGGGCAATCCTTATCCGCAGGCTATGTCTCTCTCCTTTGGCTTCAACCTGATTTTTTAAACTTTACTATCTTAATATATCAATCGTATGAAATATAATCATATACAGCAGATGATAAAAGCCGCGGCTTTCTGCGCAATAATAGGAACGGGCAGTTTCTTCGCTTCCTGCGAAGACATGCTTGAAACCAAGAACTTCATGGACATGTCGCCCGGGAACTTCTTCCAGACCGAGGGAGACATGGAGGCGGCAACCACCGGACTATACAAGCCCTGCACCACCGATTGGGGCTACGATGACGGCGGTTGGAAGCAAGCCCTCTTCAATGCCGATTACAGCGCCTATAATCCTGCCGGAATGTTGTCTACCGACATCGTCCGCTCTTACAACGGCAACCACGACTATGACATATTCAACGTGGGGCCGTCTACGGGCGGGCCTATCGAAAGTACTTACAACATCATCCGTTTCGTGGCACGTGGTACGGACGTAATCAACAGGATAGAGCAAAGCAGCGGAGCAACAGAAGACATACGCAGACGCTTCATTGCCGAGACGAAGACCCTACGCGCGTTCTATATGTTCACATTGCTCGACTGGTTTGGGCCGGTGAACGTAAAGCTCGACCCGGAAACGCTGATGAGCAACGTGATAGAACCGCGCCCGTCGTTGGCCGACTACGTAGGCTATATCGAGAAAGACTTGGACGACGCCATCAATACCCCTTCTTTCCCGGACAAATACAACGACAATGCCAGCCAATGGGGACGTATGTCCAAATCCATAGCTTATGCCCTCCGCATGAAGCTCTATATGCACCAGAAAGACTGGAGCAAAGCAAAAGCCGCCGCCAGCCAACTGATGACGATGGGCTACTCGCTACTGCCCGACTACAACGATGTGTTCAACCTCAAGCAGCAGGCCGAACACATCTGGAGCATCCCCGCCAACGAAGCCTCCGACAACTTTTTCATGCCCGAGGTAATCCCCGGCGATTTCAGGCGCGGATACAATCACCTGGATGAACCCTATATGCGGGGCGACAGCGATTGGGGCGGATGGCAGGAATACTGCATGCGCTGGGATTTCTACGATACTTTCCAAGACAACGACGTGCGTAAGCGGGGTATCTTGGGTAAGTATGAGAATAATGCCGGCGTAATGAAAGACCGCACGAACGGCATGGTGGGCGCCATCCCCATTAAGTTCACCGATACGCAGACGCTGCTGTCCAACCCATTCGGCATACAAAAAGACCAGCCTGTGATACGCTATGCCGAGGTATTGCTCTCTTATGCTGAGGCAGAAAATGAACTGAACGGGCCTACACCGGGCGCAGTAGCTGCCTTGAAACAGGTAACAGACCGCGCACAAGTGGAGATACCGGCATCGGCTACCGCCAGCAAAGACACATTTCGCAGCTATCTGTTGCAGGAACGCGGTCACGAGCTTTACTGCGAAGGGCAGCGCCGACAGGATCTCATCAGGCATGGCGAGTATATCACTCGTGCATACGCACGGGGCTGCAATGCCAAGGAGCACCAGACACTCTATCCCATTCCGCAGAACGTAATCACGGAAGCGGGTGGCATTCTGGAACAGAACGCAGGATATACCAATTGAGAATATTGACTGCAAGGTTGCCTGCAGTACCCCGGCGTACTATGTCGAAGTACCCCGGCGTACTGCATCGAGGTACCCCGGCGTACTGCATCGAGGTACCCCGGCGTACTGCATCGAGGTACCCCGGCGTACCGCATCGAAGTACCCCGGCGTACTACGTCGAAGTACCCCGGCGTACTACGTCGAAGTACCCCGGCGTACGCTGCTTAACCCAATCGAAGGAAGGAAACAGGGACAGCCGTCGAGAAACAAAAGGGTGCAGTCCTTTTGGCTCTTTCAATGATGAAATATATGAGAATGGCAAGAAAAGAACTATCTTTACCCCATAAAAATAACAACGTATGAAGAAAATAGTATTACTAATGGTGGCCGTGCTTTTTGTGGGCGGCTTGTATGGGCAGTCGCTGGATTTGAATGTGGCTACGTATAATCTGCGGATGGATACGCCACGTGATGGCGAAAATTCCTGGACGCACCGGAAAGAGATGGTAAAGGGATTGGTACGGTTTCACGATTTCGATTTGTTTGGTACGCAGGAAGGTTTTATTCATCAGATAAAGGATTTGTTGGAAACCGGAGTCTATGATTACGTTGGCGCAGGGCGTGATGATGGGAAGGATGCCGGCGAACATTCGGCTATCTTTTATAAGAAAGACCGCTTTACCGTATTGGATAAGGGAAACTATTGGTTGTCTGAAACGCCGGATGTGCCGGGCAAAGGCTGGGATGCTACGTGCTGTAACCGTATTTGCTCCTGGGCGAAGTTCAGAGAGAAGGCAACCGGCAAAGAGTTTTATTTCTTTAATGTACATTACGACCATGAAGGGAGAGAAGCCCGCCGGCAGTCGTCACACCTTATGCTGGCAAGGATCAAAGCCATTGCCGGCGATGCTCCGGTCTTTTGTACGGGCGATTTCAATGCTACTCCGGATGATGAACCTATCCGGCTTATCTATGCCGACGGATTGTTTACCGATTCGTATGAGCTGACCCAACAACCGCCTTATGGCCCTGTGGGAACCTATCAGGCTTTTCAATTAAATTCTCCATTGAAGGAACGGATCGATTACATCTTTGTTACAAAAGAGATCCGGGTAAATAAGTATGGGGTATTGACGGATATGGATCATGGCCGCTTCCCTTCCGACCATTGCCCGGTAATGGTTACGGTTAGTTTCTAAAACATCTATGCCGAAGGCGAACTGAATGAGGTTTCAACTACCGAGGATTTCTCGGTAGTTCTCTTTTTTTCTATATTCTTTCCAGCACAATCTCTATTAATTCTGTTAGCGAGCCTTTATAATTTGTGTTCATGTTTTTGTTTATGCGTCCGGCGATTATGCAGCAGACGGTCATTGCCCGGTGGCCCATTAAGGCTGCTAAGCCGGCTAAGGCTGAGCTTTCCATTTCGTAATTGGTGATCTTCCGGCCGTAATAATCGAAGGCTTCTATCTTGTTATTCAGGTCCGGGTCTGCAAGCGCTAAACGGATGTGGCGTCCTTGTGGGCCGTAGAAGCCGTTCGTAGCAATGGTGATGCCACGGAAGATATCTGTTCGCCCTATTTGTTGAACCAACGAAACGTCTGCATTTACTACATAAGGGCGGAGGCCCGTTATTGGCCAGTTCAGTTGTGTTACCAATTC
>JAISCM010000234.1 GCA_031265595.1 Tannerellaceae bacterium | reverse complement strand
GACCATCATAATGGTTCGAAAGAAACATCATAATAGTAGAAAAAAGTCTTCGTGATGATATAAAAAAGTCTTCGCGATGACTCGATAGAGAGTCCGTGATGGTTTGGTAAAGAGTTCGTGAAGACTTGCTGAAGACTTCGCGAAGACTTTTTTTCCCTTTCGCCGGTCTGTAATTTTTGGTCGAAAGGAGGCTGAAGGCTGAAAGATATAGCGATTTTACTACTTAACTCCTTGACTACTCTAACTACTCTAACTACTCTGACTACTTTTAAAAGACACGTTCCACCTTCCACCAAGCCCTTCAAACCCGCTTCCAGAGCGGGAAGTAGGGGGGTGCGGGGTCGTTCCGCCCATCCAGTCTGGGTCCACCTCCGGCTATCGCGCCACTTTCGCCCGCCCAAAACAGGTGGAAGGTGGCGAGGCTGGTGGAACGACCACGTTCCACCCTACTTCCCGCTCTGGGAGCAGGTTTGAAGGGCCTGGTGGAAGGTGGAAGCAGCATACTAAAACCCCCTGAAAGGGGCGATAAAATTGCTACATTATATTATTCTTATCCTATTCGTATTCGTATCATGTTTTGATTATCTTTGCTCTCTGACGAAATGTTGAACAATAACCGATTTTTAAATTCTAATAACAAACTGATCATTATGAAACGAGTATTTGTATTTCAGGATTTTAAATCCCAGAAGTTTTGGAGTATTGATGTGGAAGGCAGCGGCTTTACGGTTAATTACGGAAAGCTGGGTACAGAGGGGCAAACACAGGAGAAAACGTTCGCTTCGCCCGAAGAAGCCGAAAAGCAGGCAGCTAAACTGATTGCCGAAAAAACAAAGAAAGGCTATGTAGAAACAGAGGAAGAGGCGGCTAAAGAGATGAAGGCCGAAGCCCGGAAGTATAAATTATCGTATGAGGATTATGATGCGGGAAGATCGCAGAAGGATTTGCTGAATAAAATAATTAGCGATAAGAAACTACCGGAGATAAAGCAGTTGACCATTGGTTGCTGGAGCTTCGAATCGGAAGATTGCCAGGAGTTGGTAGACGGAATGGTGGCCAACAAAGAGAAGTTTGAACAGGTAGAAGGATTGTTCTGGGGCGATATAGACCAGGAAGAATCCGAAATATCATGGATTGACCAGGCCAATCTGTCTCCTTTGCTCGACGCCATGCCGAGGCTGAGGGATCTGCGAATAAAAGGAACCCACAGCCTGTCTATCGGACAAAAGCCCCGCCCCAACCTCCGGTCGCTCGAAATCATCAGCGGCGGCCTTCATCCCGGTATCCTGGACGATGTACTGAAATCTGATTTCCCGAATCTGGAAACCCTCATCCTCTATGTAGGCATAGACGACTATGGCTTTGAAGGCCCCCTTGAAGTGTTCAAACCCTTGTTCTCGAAAGAGAAGTTCCCGAAGCTGACGTACCTGGGGCTTGTCAACGCGCAAGAGCAGGATCAGATCGTAACCTTTTTCCTCGAATCGGATATACTGCCCCAATTGGAAACGATGGATATTGCGGCAGGTGTGCTGACCGACAAAGGCGGGCAATTATTACTGGATAATGTAGATAAGATCAAACATCTGAAATGTATCGACATGAAGTATAACTACCTGTCGGAAGAGATGCAGAAGAAACTGTCTCAATTGCCGGTAAAAACAGACGTCTCGGATGCACAGGCAATAGACGATGAGTACGACGAATATGGAGGCTACCCGTTGATCACCGAGTAAATGCAGGCATTGGTTGTAAGCAACGTAGCATCCAGGAGAACAGCTTATTTCATAAAAGCGGGCGAATACGCAGGTGTAGACGCCCGCTTTATTACGTATGAAGACTTGGAGAAGAATCTGTCGTCATACGAAAACGTATGGATCAAGCTGGAGCCACCCTGGTACCATGAAGCCGGTTTTATAGCCTGGCATACGCAATGTATGGAGTATTGCCGCCTGCTAAGACGGATCGGGCAGTGGAAGAAGGGGGAAACCGTGCGTTTCCTGAACGAACCGGAAGCGATCGTACACGCGCTGGATAAGGTAAAAAGTAAAGAACAATTGGCCGGTTTGCGAACGACGCCCTTAGTTGCTTCGTCTGTCGCCGGTTTTGATTCGTTGGTAGATTTACTATTGAAAGAACGCTGTTTTAACGTCTTTATCAAGCCGCGTTTCGGGTCGGGCGCCGGAGGTATTCTGGCTTTACGGTATAATAAAAGGAGCGGGGCGCTTGCTGTGTACACCACATTGGCGAGACACCATACATTCGTTTATAATACCAAACGGATCAACCGGCTGACGAATCCCCAGGAGATAGCCATACTGATAAATACCATCGCAGACACAGGCCTTTTAATAGAAGAATGGATACAAAAAGACAGCGTAGAGGGAGAAAATTACGATCTACGGGTAGTCTGCCAGTTTGGGAACGTAGAACACATTGTAGTCCGGTGCAGCAAAGGCGTCATCACCAACCTGCACCTGAACAATAAAGCCCGGCTGTATGCCGAACTACCGCTGCCGCAATCCATAAAGGAAGAGATAAACGAGTTGAGTATCCGGGCAACCCAGCTATCGGGCCTGCAATATGCAGGGATCGACATCCTGATAGAAAGAGACACCCAGCTCCCTTACCTCATCGAAGTAAACGGGCAGGGCGACCATCTCTACCAGGATATATACAGCAAAAATACAATATACAAAAAGCAGCTACTGCAACTGGTATGAATCCGGCCAGACCTCAGTCTGTCATCTTTATCTTAAACACCCACGCATATTCGTTCTTCCGTTTTTCGTAAAGAGAACCGGGGATGTCTATTACCAGCTTGGTATAGTCGCTACCCGGATGTTGCGCCCATTCCAGCGGCGTCTCTTCGGCGCCTATCAGTGTAACGGTCGATTTCCCTTTGTTGAGGTACAACGAATTTATTTCGAGTTTGTCTTTCGGGAACACGGTGCAGATGGCGTATATCGTTTGTCCGTCCTTGCTTCTGGTGAAACGGACTTCGCCTTCGCCAGACGTCATATCCTGTACAGGCGTCAGCCACGGGCGGGTATTGTAGATAGCCTCGCCATTGATTTTAAGCCAGGTCCCTATTTCGCGCAGCCGTCGTTCCTGCACTTCGGGAAGTCCGCCCTTGCCATCCAGATTGACAATCAGTAGCAAGTTGCCGTTTTCGCTGACGGTACGGATGAACATGTGGATAAAATCATTTACATTCAGCACATTCTCCTCCGTATCTTCCCGGTTGTAGCCGAACGACTGGCTGATGCCGCGGTTCTCTTCCCAGGGATGCATCATTTCATAACCCTTTGGTAAACGATGGTATTCGCTACAGAAGAAATCGCCTATTTTGAAGCGCGTACGTCCGTTACGGTCGTTCAGGGCCACTTCCTTGCGTCCGGCAGCATGGTTGTAGAAATAAGAAATGATGTCGGGCGAGTGGTATTCATCGGCAAACATATCCCAGTCGCCGTCGAACCAAAGAATGTCGGGATCGTACAGCTTGATAAACTCTTTCGCCTGCGGCACGATATAGTCGGCAAAGAAGTCTTCCACCGGATACTTTCCCGTCAGTTGAATTTTCTTTTTAGATTCGTCCCACGGAGAATACTTGTAGGAACCCCACTCGCGGATTTGCTTTACTCCGTCTTTGATGACGGGATAATACCATTCGTCGAGCGAGAAATAGAATCCGAATTTCAGCCCGTTCCGATAACAGGCTTCCACCAGCGGACGAACAAGGTCTTTCTTCGGCCCCATGTCCATAGCGTCGCGTCCGGTATAACTGCTGGGCCATAAGCAAAAACCGTCATGATGCTTGCAAAACGGGATTACGTATTTCATTCCGGCATCTTTGGCAAGCTCAATCAGCCAGTCGGGATTATACGCTTCGGCCGTAAAGAGCGGGATAAAGTCGTCGGGCATAAAGTTCTTCCCCCATGTCTTTTCGTGATACTCACGGTAATCCTCCAGCATCCGTTTCATATACCAGTCGGGATACATGGCCCCCTCCTCCCGCTTCGGCGCCCAGCCTGCCACGGAATAAAGCCCCCAGTCTATAAACATGCCGAACTTGGCGTCGCGAAACCATTCGGGACATTCGTGCTGGCGTATAGATGCCAGGTCGGGAGTATAAGGCCCATAAAGAGTTTCCTGCCCGAGTGTCATTACAGTCATATTGGCCGCAGGCTGTTTGCTCTTCTGCGAATATCCGTCCACGCTGCTCAGAAGTATCGCCAGCGTTATCATAGCGATGGTAGAAAAAAGCGGGTTTCTTCTCGCACCCGGATGGTTTGTTTGATTTTTCCTGTCTGTGTTTTTCATTTTCAGTTAACAATTTAGTTATTTATCGGGGGTAAAGATACTATTTTATTAATCCATCAGGCACAGATCAGGTAAATTTTTCCTTCAACTGCTTCCCCAATGCCGTTAAACGATATTTTTGCAACTTACTGTTACGTTTTTCTGGCGCTGTCATTTCCACCAATCCTTGTTCTAATGCCGGCTTTAGATAGCTTAGACGGAAATAATTCCTATTCTGTAAATTTAATTTGTCTTGTATATCCTGACGATACATCTCTTTATCTAACACTTTTATTAACTCCTTAACTTGCATGGTTACTTGCATGGTATCTATGTTATCTTGCACGGTAACTTGCACGGTATCTTGCACGGTATCTTGCATGGTTACTTGCATGGTATCTTGCATGGTTACTTGCACGGTATCTTGCATGGTGTCTTGATCCAGCTCTTGCTTTGCAACATAATTCAGCTTCACAAATTGAACTTGAAAGGATAAACCTACTTCTCGCCATCGAAAATCAATTTGAGGATATTCTTTCAATTCATTCGCAATAAGCTTCAATCCATTTCCCCATTGGTCAATGATTCCCATTCGTTTAAAAACGGGTGCAATAACCTTATTCCGGGCATCACTCTGCCGGCTTTCCATTGCTGCATAATCAATCGAAGGAGGCAAAAGTCCCGGACTGGTTACTTCAATCATGTCATCATAAATAGCGACTTTCACATCCTTGCCTGTGAGTGAATAATCCCGATGTACAACGGCATTTCTAATGACCTCTCTCACCGCTTTAATCGGATACTCCCAGCGGGAGACTGTATAAACACCCTCAACAGTAGCGCCTTCGTTTATATGGCGAAGTACAAAGTTGTAAGCTTCTTCTGTTTGTGTAGCGATATTAGAGGTAATGCTTTTCTGGTCAATAAACTCATCCGGAGTAGTCCCTTTGAATCTTGCGCATTCTACTTTAGCGAAATAAAATATCGAACGACGTAGGTCATCATCTGAAAACAACACCAAAGCATTGGTAGGATATTCCGCATCATTCATTTTCCTGGTGAGTTCAAGCTTATGTAAAGTTTGAATATCTAACGGCTCTCCTGCTTTTTCCTGATACTCTTTTTTGAAGGTCTCAATATTCAATTCATTGGCAAGCTTATCCATTACTAATTCGCAATCAAAGGACACATTTCGCTTCCGGCGTTCTAATTCGGCAATGATTTCTTCATCTGCCAAACGATTGCTTGAACCCACACGAATATAAGTTCCTTTTAATTTCCCTTTATCTTTTCGATAATAAGGTAAGGCGCTACCACGATATACTGTTACTCGTATGATATGCTTGTCGTCTTCTGTCAGAAAAGTAATGTCTGGCAAAATGGCAGGATAACAACAATCATATATCGTATTACTCACTTGCTCTTCAGTTGTTACAAGGCTTTCTTCCTGCAATCCTGTAATTTTTCTTGGATTATCTTGTATACCAATATATAATTCTCCACCAGCATCGTTGGCAAAGGCGATAATCGTATTTATCCATTCTGTGCCTTCAGGAAGTATCTTCTTGAACTCAATACGCCTTCCTTCGGGCTGTTTTATGATTTCTTTGATGTTCATATCGTAACTATTAGATTTGACAGTAGTATCAATAACAGAGCAAATCCTTGCAAAGATACTATTTTTTCCCCAGGGCAACCGCACCAAAATCATCTATACTACTTTTTTTGCCTCTCCTTTCAGCCGGAAACCGGAGGGCGCCCTGTGGAAGTTTCGCAAACGGCATGATCTATAGATTTACGTATTCGGGAACTGTCTACCTGATAACTATTGAAAACCGGTTGTAACAATTTGTTTGCCGACATATATCGGCAATATTGTTGACAATTGTCGGCAATATTACCGATATATATCAACAATGCTGCCGATATATGTCGGCAACAAAAAACAACTAAGCAAGCGTAAAGAAATATCATATAGGTGGAGGAGATTCCCGTAGTAGTATGGAATGTCACTCCATCACAGGTGGTTAAATAAACAGTAAGCTGATTTACGATGCTGTTGCTTTTCAGTTTGCTACAAGTATAGGAGTTCTGTAATTTTTGGCTGAAAGGAGGCTAAAAGCTGAAAGATATAGCTCTTTTACTACTTAACTCCTTGACTATTCTAACTCCTCTGACTACTTTTATAAAGTACCTTCCACCCATCCATTCTGCTTCCACCTCCGGTGCCCGTGCCACTTTCGCCCTCCGGACAGGCCGCAATCAAAGAAGAAAAATAGTATCTTTGCCGTCGGCAGATTTACTGGTATGAATATAGCTATGCAGGAAATAATAGGGAGAGAGGATATACTGATGGTATGTTTTGATACGCTTCGTTATGATGTGGCCGTGCAGGAAGAGGCGTCGGGTGGGACGCCTGTCCTCAATCGCTACGGGGGGAGGTGGGAAAAGAGGCATGCGCCGGGTAATTTTACCTATCCGTCGCATTTCGCCATCTTTGCCGGTTTTTTCCCTTCGCCGGCTGATGCGCATGCGTTCAGCGAACGGCAATGGCTTTTTTATCCCAAGAGGGTAGAGGGGGGGCGTGTGGCTCCTCCGGG
>JAISCM010000142.1 GCA_031265595.1 Tannerellaceae bacterium | reverse complement strand
TTTACGATCGAACAATTCAGAAACGAACTGAATCGCTATAAGGATATCGACGCCGGCCGTTTACGCGCCCATCTGATTTATTTTCTTCGCGAAATTGCTCCGGTAGCGGATGAAGCCGGTGTAAGAATGGTGATCCATCCCGACGATCCCCCCTATTCCATATTAGGATTGCCGCGTATTTTAAGTACGGAAGAGGATTTCCGGCAACTGATTGACGCCGTACCGAACAACAGCAACGGCCTGTGTTTATGTACCGGTTCGTTTGGCGTACGAAGCGACAACGACCTTGCCGGCATTATGGAACGTTATGGCGACCGGATCGACTTCGTGCATTTCCGCAGTACCCAACGGGATGAGGAAGGTAATTTCTACGAAGCCAATCACCTGGAAGGAGATGTGGATATGTACGGCGTAATGAAAGCCTTACTTGCCTTGCAGCAACGCCGGGGTTGTTCCATCGCTATGCGTCCCGACCACGGGCACCAGATGATAGACGATCTCAGGAAGAAAACGAATCCCGGTTATTCCTGTATCGGACGCCTCCGCGGATTGGCCGAACTCCGCGGATTGGAAGCAGGCATTGCCAAATCATTATATTCCAACTATGAATGATTATTGTATTGAACGTTTGTCAAAGCAGGGTATCAAACCGACTTCGACAAGGATACTGATACTAAAAGTCATTCTGAAACGAAAGGCAGTCTTTAGTCTTGCCGATTTGGAAACGGAATTACAAACGATTGATAAGTCAACTATTTTCAGGACACTGATACTGTTTCAGAAGCAGCATCTGGTGCATACGATAGATGATGGTTCAGGCTCGTTGAAGTACTCTGTCTGCGATGAAGATTGCGATTGCTCCATTGAACGGCAACATGTGCACTTTTACTGCAGAGAATGTAAGCAGACTTTCTGCCTTCGCGAAACACAAGTCCCGACGGTTGACCTGCCCGGAGGATTTTCGTCCGACAGTATCAACTATGTTGTCAAAGGCTTATGCAGCAATTGTGAGTAAACCTGCAACAAATTTCACGAATACGCGGCAAACAAGGTTCGGAAGCATCTACACAGGCACAATAACAAACCCTGTATTCAAGGACATTTACGCCCCTTTAGACGGCTTCGTAGTCAATACAGGTATAAAAATAAAACTTTAACGATACACAAAACCCATACCATGCCTGCATAACTATTTTATTTGTTAGTGAAGTCGTGATGAAACGGTCGTTACCTTTTTGTTGGCCGACGGCTGTCGGTTAATTGGCCGACGGCTGTCGACTATTTGGCCGACGGCTGTCGAGCAATTAACCGACAGCCGTCGGCCAACAAAAAGGTTTGCTACTTTATTTTTTTTCAATCAGATAAGTTATGTGTGCTTTCCTTATGTTTTTTTATGGCGATCGCATGAAGAAAGTCCCGCAATAGGAGGGATAGGTTGTAGTTGTTTTGTACTTTTATCGCGCAAGACCTTTATCTGCGGATTTAAGGTCAAACTTATACGTTATTGCTGAATGAAAAAGTTATTTTATGTATTCCTGATAATCCTTTTATTCTATATTTTCTTCTTTGCATGCACTAAGCGTACGGTTATGGAAGAATTAGTTCGGGCGGAAAAACAGATGGACGCTAACCCGGATAGTGCATTAATTATCCTGGAAGAAATTAAGAAGAATATTGGTGATAGCCAAATTTCGGAAACGCTGCCCGAAAAACAATACGCTTTATGGTGTTTGTTGCTGACGCAGGCACGAGACAAAAACAATATTCCGCAAACTTCCGATTCCCTGATCCGGGTGGCCATTGATTATTTTGAGAAAAGAAATGATAAGCCTCATCTGATGAAAGCCTGTTATTATAATGCAGTTATTCACCACGACCTTGGAGATTCTCCCCAAGCGCAGGAATACTATTTAAAAGCGTTGGAAGCCGGCAAAGAATCAGGCGATCACGCTATGCTGGGACGCATTTATGTCAATTTGGGGTTGATGTACAGCTATCAAAACCTGCTTGAAGAATCCAAAGCTTGCCAAAAAAAAGCCGTAGGACATTTCTCAACTGCGAACGACACTGTTAATACAGGCATAGCATGGCGAAATATCGGACGAATTTATTCCCAAAGCGGAGCATTAGACAGCGCTGTCTTTTACTATTCAAAGGCTATACCTTTCTTATCAAAACAAAACCGCTCTTCCATCTATAATGAAACAGGAGGTATTTATAAACGTCTGGGAGAATATCCGAAAGCGTTTGAATATATTGATTCGGCTTTAGTTTCGCTAACTGATAAGAATGATGTTTTTACTATCTACATTAATAAGGGAGATCTTTACCGGCAGACCGATCGGTACGATTCAGCCTGTTATTATTTATTTCTCAGCCTGGCCTCACCCAATATCCACACAAGAAGTGGCGCCAATCACAGCCTAAGCTATCTGGAAGAAGAACGGGGGGATTATACGGCAGCTTTTAAATACATGGAGAAATATCTGCAATTACAGGATTCTGTTAGTAAGGCTGAACGAAGCAGGGATTTAAAGAAAATAGAGAGTTTGTACAATTACAACCTGATAGAAAAAGAGCGGGTATTTCATGCGATGAAAAGCCGGCAAAAAACGATATGGAACTATTCGTTAATCCTTTGCCTTATCCTTATCACCGGAGGCGGGTTTCTTTTCTATCAACAAAAAAAACAAACTGCTAAAAAAAATCATGACAAGGAATTGCTCATCAGTAAACAAAAATATGAACAGGGGCAGCAATTCATTGAAGAAAAAGAAGAAGAAATCCGGCGGCTGAAAGAAGCACAGGAACAGGAACCGGATAAACATCAAAAATACAGGCTTGCTGTTCAGGAACAAGTGTTGAATATGGAAATGGCGTATGATAAACAAAAGCGTGACGTACAAAAGGAGTCATACGCAGAATTTAAAAAGAGCGCTCTCTGCAAATTGTTCCTTTCTTACAAAGATATCCCAAAAGAAGAAGACTGGATAGAACTTGACAAATGGAGAGCACTGATCTATCCGGATATGAGACCTTTCCTGAAAAATATGAACCCAATGATTAATGAAGAAGATATAAGGATGTGTTTCCTCCTGAAAACAGGGATACAAGGTAAACGGATGAGCGCCCTGTTTAATGTGGAGGTATCGGCCATATCCCAAAAAAAGAAACGGCTCTGTAAACTATTGACCGGCGAAAAGAGCGGCGCCAAAGACCTTGATATCTTTTTAGCTGAAATGTTTAAAGCAATCGAATAACCGGCTGTTTCCTGTTATTTCCATTCAATTTTGTTCAATTTCGTTCAATTATTTTCAATTTTTACTTACTATTTTATGGTGATCCGTTGATTTATATTCCATTATTTTGCCACTGAACACAAACTTAATTTCGTTATTATATGAAAAATTATTATTGCCTTGTCGTATTATTTCTTTTCCTTATTCCGGATCGACAGGTTGCGGCGCAAAATTCCTTTTCGGGCGTTGTTACCGATGCGGAGAATGAAGTGTTACCGGGGGCTCAGGTGTTGTTGTTTGCCGGCGATTCGCTGTATGCCGGCGGGTTAACGAATGAGAAAGGGGCATTCTCGCTCCGGGATTTGCAGGCCGGGGAGTATCTGTTGCGTATCCTTTACCTTGGCTATACGCCTGTGGAAGAAAACCGGCAGATAAGGGGGAATATGAAATACCGGTTTACCCTGATGAAGGAGATAAGCGTGGAACTGGACGACGTGGAAGTGGTGGCCAACCGGAACGATGTGGTGAAACGTACCGCTACCGGAGAAATATTCTACCTTTCCGAAAAGGCGAAGAATAGCGGCGATCCCTACCGGGCATTGAATGAAATCCCCAGGTTGATAGTAAACGAAGGGCTTCGTTCCATCACGATGGAAAATGGAACGTCGCCGCTGATATTAATTAATGGTATGACAGTCCATAGCGGCGTAACGCCGATAGATCCCAAAGATATTGAATCCGTGGAAGTGATGAATGTAGTCAGCGCCCGCTACCTGCGTACCGGCGCGCGAAACATTATCAATATCAAACTCAAACAAAAGAAAAATCCCTACACCTTCTTTGAGGTGATGAACCGCCATGATGTTCCCAGGAGGCAGGGAATAGGAGCTGTCTATTTCGAAGTGGGAAACGCCAACTATTCCCTTTACGGGAGGGGCGCCGGTAATAACTTCTATCATGATGATATAGAGATGGCCGGCTGGCAACGAGGCGCGCATTATTATAAACAAAGCAGCGGTTCAAGCCGGAAAGACAGCCATGATTTACTGGGCGAGCTGTTGTTTAAGTGGATGTTTACGGAAAAAGATTACTTAGCCGCCCATGTGTATGGCAAATACGATAAGAAAAAGACTAACACCACCGGAAATGGCATGTATGAAACGGATAAAACCAATCCCTTTGATTTTGCCGGACAGGACCGGAACAGTTCCTATATCCGGACGGGGAGCCTCTATCATCAACACCGGTTTACAACAGACCGGGTACTGGAAACCACCCTTGCCGTCAACGACAACCGGAATACCAACGAGGGAACGAGAAGCGAAACGTATCCCGACTGGTTGTATCAGTATTTATATGAATACCGCAACAAACGCTCGTCGGGAAGCCTGAACCTGGATTACAGCCAGAGCCGGAATGAAATACACAGCCTGAATATCGGCAGCGAAACAACGTATGTGAACGACCGTATCCATCAGGTGAGCGACAACCTTCCGGTATTTCATCACCGGCAGTGGAACCAATACCTGTATGCCTCCTTCAGCAGCCGGGTGAAGAAGTTGTCTTATATGGGCTCGTTGGGTGTGGAGAGTATCTGGTTGAAAGCCGGGGATGTATCGGGTAGCTACCTCAAACCCCGCGGAGCGGTCAGCGGGACGTATAGTGTGAATGATCAAAATTCATTCCGGGCAAGTTATACCCTGTCGAACGAGGCTCCCGCCGTGGGGCAGTTGAACCCGTACAATACCTCTACGGACTCACTGGTTATCAGCAGGGGAAACCCGGGCCTGCTCCCCATGCAGCAACATGATTTCAACCTGTCGTATACCTTCAATACGTCCGGATTATATGTTACGCCGGCGACTGCTTATGGCGTCTATACGGATATTATCGAACCGTTCGGGTATAGCGAGAACGATATCTACATCAGCACCTACCGCAATACCGGGAAGTTTAAGGCGTTTTGGGCCGGCGCGAACGTTAGTTATCGTTTAGGAAGCTTCGGGGGTATCTATGCGGGCGGATATCATCTTGTAAACTATTATGCCGGACAATCTCCCCGCAAAATGTTCACCTGCGGTGGAGGACTATACGGTACTTATAAGAAATGGTACCTGGGTATATACCTCAATTATCGGGAGTTCTTATATACCGCCGTATCAAGAACAAAATACAATATGCCGAATGAAGCTTTCGCCCAGTTGAATTACAATTTTACCCCGGACTTCTATATATCGGTCGCCGTACAGTCTTTTACCGGCGCATTGCAGACGGAAACGGAAACCTGTGGCGGAAACTATCAGTCGTATATGTCTCAACGGATGACAGACCTCAACGTACGCCCCTGGATACTGATCCGTTATACGCTCCGCAGGAACAACAAACAAAAGATCAAATTAGATAATGTCGTAACAGGGAAAGAAAAAGGGATTGCATTATGATACTGTGTGATACGATAAGGTAATTTTCACAGATCTATTTGCTTTCAATTACAGGGATATGTATGTTACCTGGGTATTTCGGACCTGCATATATAGTTTGATTGGCTTCTCTTGTTTGTGTCTGTTCCGACCACACACCCGGATAATTGGAGTGGATGCTGTATTCGGGGAAGTTGGTAGAAGTAATATCTATTCGTAAACGGCTGCCGGGTTTGATTTGCCAGGTGACGGGAAGTGTTTTGATATTCAGTGCGACAATCTCGCCGGGCGTATACGTTTGGCGTGGGCCAAACCGGTTATTACGATAAGCCAATGTAGTGATCCCCGTGCGGATATTATAAACTGAGGGTTTCGCCCCGGAAAGAGTATAAGCATCGGGGAACTCTTTATTTTCTGCTACCGTAAGGTAATAAGATACTTCCTTTTGTGGCCGGACAGGCCATGTATCGAACTGCTTCCATTCCCCGGTTCCTATGAAACAGGCTCGTACTTCTCCGGCAGGAACCTTCTCCTGTGCAACCACTTCATAAAGCCATTCAAACTGATCCTTTCCTATATTAAAATCTTTTGCATGGTGCATATCCTCCTCTCTTTCCGGCGTGATTCTGAAAAAATGATTCCATGCACCCAAAATCAGGCGACTCTTCTTTTTTGTTTCCTGCGGGTCGCGCGGGGGTTTGGTTTTTAGTTCCGTCGCGTTATCAATCGCCCATCCGGTAAGGATATCCTGCCGGAAAAGCCCGTCTCTGCAGACTGAAAGATATCGGTCAACCTCGTAATGACTCAGGTAGATCCCTTTCACTTTATCCGGTAATGAGTCGGCAATAATCCAACACGTTAGCGCCGTATACGAACTGCCGAAGAGCCCGATGCTACGGCACCAGGACTGACGGGCTACCCAGTCTGCAAGTGCCAGGCCATCTTCCCGTTCGTATATATTAACGTGAGTTCGATGTAAGTTTATTACTACTTTAACGTGAGTTCGGGATAAGCATCATAAGCAATTTTGGCGGGCTGCCGACAACTCCCGGCACCAAAGCGCGACCCGCGCCGGACCGAAAAAAACTTTTGGCACAAAAGCGCGGGCCG
>JAISCM010000128.1 GCA_031265595.1 Tannerellaceae bacterium | reverse complement strand
AAAGAGGAGTATTGGTATCGCACCATGTTTGAAGAGCATTTCGCCTCTGCTTCGGCAGCAAGCACCGTGCCCTCCGAGCTGTCTGTAGCTTGCAGCAGCGCCACCGCCTTAGAGTGGGACGCTTCTTTCAAGAACAGACCCGATCCTTCGGGGCGCGCCGTAAAAGCCGTTCACGAGAAGGCCTATGATCAATAGCCTCTCCGTACGATTCATCTGATCATTCATAGTATTCATAGTATTAAATCTACAAATTTTGTTATTTATGTCCAAATTACGTCAGCAAGCCGTTTCGGCGGCGTCAAACCGCAAACCGATGGAGGTTGAAAAGCCCCGGATAAAAACGTCTGAATATTACGGCGAAAAAGTATTCAACCGCAAAGCCATGATGAAGTACCTGTCGAAAGAAACCTACGGCATCATCAGTAAGGTGATAGACAAAGGAGAAACGATAAACAGGGGAATAGCCGAGCATGTGGCGGCAGGTATGCGTATGTGGGCTTTGGAAAACGGAGCGACGCATTATACGCACTGGTTTCATCCGCTGACCGACGGGACCGCCGAGAAGCACGACGCCTTTGCAGAACACGACGGGCATGGGGGATTGATAGAAGAGTTCAGCGGCAAGCTGCTGGCCCAGCAAGAGCCGGATGCATCAAGTTTCCCATCCGGAGGCTTGCGCAATACCTTCGAGGCAAGGGGCTATTCAGCATGGGACCCTACGTCGCCGGCTTTCATCGTAGAAGATACGCTGTGCATCCCTACCATATTTATTTCGTACACGGGAGAGGCGCTCGACTACAAAACGCCCTTATTGAGGGCCATCGCAAAGATAAACAAGGCGGCAGTAGACGTATGCCATTACTTCGACGAAGATGTTACGAACGTACATGCCAACCTGGGTTGGGAGCAGGAGTATTTCCTGGTGGATGAAGACCTGTATGCTGCACGCCCCGATTTAATGCTGACGGGCCGGACGCTGATGAGCCACGAAAGCGCCAAGAACCAGCAGCTCGAAGATCATTATTTCGGCTCCATCCCCTTACGGGTACAACAGTTTATGAAGGAGCTGGAATACGAATCGTACGCGCTGGGCATCCCCGTAAAGACCCGCCACAATGAAGTAGCGCCCAATCAGTTTGAGCTGGCCCCTATTTACGAAGAATGTAACCTGGCCGTAGACCACAACCTCCTTGTAATGTCGTTGATGGATAAGATCGCCCGCAAACATTCCTTCCGGGTATTGCTGCACGAAAAGCCTTTCAAAGGGATCAACGGCTCGGGCAAGCACAACAACTGGTCGCTGGGTACAGACACGGGCATCAACCTGCTGTCGCCAGGGAAGAATACAAAAGAGAACCTGCGCTTCGTCACCTTCGTGGTCAATATCCTTGCAGCGGTGTACAAAAACAATGGATTGCTGAAAGCATCTATTTCGTCGGCTACCAACGCACACCGGTTGGGGGCTAACGAAGCGCCGCCGGCTATTATCTCCGTATTTCTGGGAACAGAAGTAAGCGACATCCTTGATAAGTTTGAAAGCAGCTCTATCCAGGATGCCATTGTAGCCGACAAGAAAAAAGGGATAAGTCTGGGCGTAGGCCAGATCCCCGAAATCATCTTAGATAGTACCGACCGCAACCGCACCTCTCCCTTTGCCTTTACGGGAAACCGGTTTGAGTTTCGCGCAGTAGGTTCGTCGGCCAATTGCGCCTCAGCCATGACGGCGCTGAACGCAGCCGTTGCCGAACAACTCATCCTGTTCAAACAAGAGACAGACGAACGCATCGCCGCCGGAAAATCCAAAGAAGAAGCGCTATACGAAGTGCTTAAAAAGTACATAAAAGAATCGCGCCCCATCCGCTTCAATGGCAATAACTATAGCGACGCCTGGAAAGAAGAGGCCAAAGAAAGAGGCCTGGATTGCGAAACAAGCGTCCCCCTTATTTACGACAGCTACACCACGCCGCAGAGCATAAAGACCTTCGCCGGCGTAATGTCTGAAGTAGAGCTTCATGCCCGCAACGAAGTGAAGTGGGAAACGTATACCAAGAAAATACAGATAGAATCGCGCGTATTGGGCGATCTGGCGCTCAATCATATCATACCGGTATCGATAAACTACCAATCTGTCTTACTGAGCAACATAGCCAACCTGAAAACAGTTCTTTCAGACGAAAGCCGCTTTGCCATCATGGCCGGAGAGCAAATCCGCTTAGTAGAGAAAATATCAACCCATGTGAACGCAATACATGCGAAGGTACATGAAATGATAGACGCCCGGAAGGCAGCCAACGCCATAGAAGGCGAACAGGAAAAGGCCATTGCCTACCACGACAAGATCACGCCTTATCTGGACGAGATCCGTCACCACATCGACAAACTCGAACTGATCGTAGACAATGAGATGTGGCCGTTGCCCAAATACAGGGAACTGCTCTTTATCAGATAACGACTGCTGCTTTAAGCAAAACATATTTTCACTGGATGTTGTAAGCCGGTAGCGGGAGCTCGCTCCCAGCCGGTTTACCTACTCGCTGTTTTTTTTATTATTCACTAAAAAGGTATTTTTATGGAAGCAAAAAAAGTTGTTTTGAGTGTATTCATTGCGGCCGTATTGTCTGTTGGCAATAGCTATTCGCAAGAATCAGGGAAGGTAGAAGCTGCTCTTTCGGGAGATTTGGTGAGCAGCTATGTATGGAGAGGCTTCAAGCAAGCCGGGGCAAGTGTGCAGCCGTCGCTGTCGGTAGGGTATAACGGGCTGTCTCTTGCAGCGTGGGCGTCTACCGATATAGGCGGAAACGGTAATAAGGAAGTAGATTTCTCCCTCGGCTATACCGCCGGTGGGGTAAGTATCCTGCTTACCGATTACTGGTGGGACGGAGAGGGCGCCAACCGGTATTTCAGCCGCCCGGACAACGGCAATGCGGGGCATTTGCTCGAAGCAGGCCTGTCGTACGCCCTGCCCGGATCGTTTCCGTTATCACTGGCCTGGAATACGTTCCTTCTGGGAGAAGGGAATAAGAAAGCGAACGGCGACAATTCCTTGTCTACTTACGTAGAGGTAGCTTATCCTTTTAAGGTAAAGGAAGTAGATTTTACGCTCTCTGCCGGCTTCGTGCCGTGGGAAAGCGCTGTGTATGGCCCCGAAATGGATGGGTTTAAGTGCGCGTCGATACAACTCGGCGCATCCAGGGAGGTGAAGATAAGCGAGCATTTCAGCCTGCCTGTATTTGCATCTGTCATAGCCAATCCGGCTGTGGAAGACATTCATTTTGTATTTGGGATCACTATTAAATGAACGAATTTAAACATTGGATGTATGAAAAAGATTGAAGCAATTGTACGAAAATCGAAGTTTCAGGATATCCGCGAAGCGTTACACGCGGCCGATATCGACTTCTTATCCTGGTGGGATGTAAAAGGCCAGGGCGATGCAAAGCAAGGCCTCGTATTCAGAGGAATTGCCTACGACATTAATGCGATAGACAGGATATACCTCAGTTTTGTGGTACGCAACCAGAACGTAGAAAAGTCTATCAATGCCATATTGAAGGCGGCTTATACCGGCGAGAGCGGCGATGGGCGGATTTTTGTGTACGACGTAGACCAGGCCATCCGGATACGCACGGGCGACAGCGGCGAAGAATCGCTGTACAACAAAGAATAGGTTTTAGGGTTATAGTTTTTTAAGGTAAAAAAGATAAGAATATGATACAAGAAATTAACGTGGGTAATACGGCCTGGATACTGGTCGCTACCATATTGGTTATGCTGATGACGATCCCCGGACTGGCTTTCTTCTACGGGGGACTGGTAAGGCGTAAAAATGTATTGAGTATTATGATGCAATGCCTCGTGCTGACGGCCCTGATCAGCGTTATATGGGTTGCATTCGGGTATAGCTGGGTGTTCGGAACAACCTATATGGATGGCCATCACCCGCTGGGTTTTTTTATCGGAGGCTTCGATAAAGTGTTTTTGAAAGGCATCGGGATCCATACGCTCATCGAGGGAGTCAATATCCCGGAGATATTATTTGCCATGTTTCAATGTAAATTTGCTATTATCACCCCCGCGCTTATTATTGGGGCTTTCGCCGAGCGGATCAAGTTTTCGGGCTTCTTACTGTTCAGCGCTTTGTGGGCGATCATTGTCTATAATCCGATGGCCCACTGGGTATGGGGCGGCGGATGGATGCAGGAAATGGGCGCCATAGATTTTGCCGGAGGAACGGTGGTTCATATCAATGCCGGCGTCTCGGCCTTAGTGATGGTTCTCATGCTGGGACGGCGTAAAGGTTATCGCACGATTGGCCATCCGATTCCTCCGCATAATATCCCCTTCGTGGTGCTGGGAACGGCCTTGCTGTGGCTGGGATGGTTCGGATTCAATGCCGGCTCCGGGCTGGCGGCAGACGGAATAGCCGCCAATGCGCTGCTGGTAACGCATCTGGCTACGGCCACGGCTGCGCTGGTATGGATGTCGCTCGAATGGATCGTAAATAAGAAACCCACCGTAGTAGGTATTTGTACGGGAAGCGTGGCCGGCCTGGTAGCCATCACGCCTGCCGCCGGCACGGTAGACGTATTAGGCGCATTCGTTATCGGCATCGTAGCGGCCATTATCTGCTTTATGGCCGTTGCCTGGGTAAAGCCGAAGCTGAAATACGACGATTCGCTGGATGCCTTCGGCGTACATGGCGTAGGCGGCTTTGTAGGAACGATCCTCACCGGCATCTTCGCCACACAGCTTATCACCGGCGAAGGCGGCGTACAGGGCGCTTTGTATGGAGACTTCCATCAATTATGGGTGCAAATCGTCTGCAATAGCGGAGCCATTGTGTACAGCGCCGTTATGACAGGTATCCTGTTCTGGCTCGTAGACAAAGTGATAGGCCTGCGTGCCGACAAAAAAGACGAATCCATCGGTCTGGACATTACCCAGCACGGCGAATTAGGCTATAACGACGCCGAATAAGCCGGAATAAGCAAAGGAAAATCTCCCTTCCAGCTTGTTTCTTTAAAGCACGTTTCACCTTTCATCAGACGCTTCAACCCCTTTACAGAAGCGAAAAGTAAGGTGAAACGTGTTCCTTCCACCAAGGCCAGGTGTCCTCTTATGAATTATATGCTCCACACGGGACAGTTTTGTGCCTTACGGCGTAACCGCAATGCACAACTCTATCCCGCGTAGAGTTAATACTATCTTCTTTATGGCTATATGGGTTTAAAAAGTAAATATGCTGTTTTGTTGTTGTAATATAGTTTTAATTCTTCGAAGGTTACGATAAACGATTCAATGGATGCCATGGTCGTCGTGAAACGGTCTCCATCTATACGTAAAGACGGATCTCCGCTCCAACTGCCTTCCGACACGCCAGTAATATTTATATACTTGCGCAAATCCAGCAGGTCAATCATTACTTTTGACGATACACTGCGCCCCGAAGCCTCATGATCCGAATGAAACGTAAGCGTAAAGCACTCGGCGCAGGCTCTCGGTTCAAATTCTTCCAGTTTGCCTGTCTCTACATTTACTGAGCCCGCCAGTTTCCATTGTGTACCATTCAGCGGTATGGGGGTGTCGTCGGGTGGATTGTTGTCGCGGCAGGAAAAGGCGGCAAGTAGCATACAGAATAAAATATATTTTACTATTTTCATGTGTTTAGTCTTTTGTAAATAGTTATATGCCGGAAGTATCTTTTTCATGGCTATATAGGTTTAAAAAGTAGATATTCTGTTTTGTTGTTGTAATAAAGTTTTAGCTCTTCGGAGGTTACGGTAAACGAGTCAATGGATGTCATGATCCTCCTATAATGGTCTCCATCTATACGTAAAGACGGATCTCCGCCCCAACTACCTTCCGACTCCTTAGACATTATGTACTTGCGCAAATCCAGCAGATCAATCGCTATTTTTGACGACACACTGAGCCCCGAAGCCTCATGATCCGAATGAAATGTAAGCGTGAAACATTCTGCGCAGGCTGTTGGTTGAAACTCTTTCAACTCGCCTGTTTCTACGTTTACTGAGCCTGCCAGTTTCCATTGTGTCCCTTTCAACGGGATTGGGATGTCGGGAGAATTGTTGTCCCGGCAGGAAAAGGTAGCAAGTAGCATACAAAATAAAATATATTTTACTATTTTCATGTTTTTTGTTTTTTGTAAATAGGTATATCCCGGAAGTAATATTTATTCCGCCGCTCCCGCTTCCCGGTTCGGGAGCCATTGCGAAACGCCGTTGCGAGCCGTTAAAATCAGTCGTTTCATAAGGTATTTACTTTTTTTTATATACAAAAATAACAGGTTTCATTTCATAGGTACCCCATTTACCCAGATAACGTTCGACTTCGAGAACCATTTTCTTCCCATTGACAAAGCGGTAGCGAAAAACAGCGCCCTGATTCACGTCGTCTTCACCGGGGTTAAGCATGTTCACAAAAAGCGAGTCTCTTACAATCCAGTACATTTTATCGGCCGGCGTGAAGGTCTTTAATTCATAGTCGTACGTCCTCACGATCCCGTTCGGAAGATATTCCGTATATCCCGACGGTTCTACCGGCTGAAGTTTTCCTTCGGGATAGGCGCGTTCTTTCAACTCCCATTTTCCCAAAATGGAATCGGAAGCATCCTTTTCGCATCCCGACAGACAAAGTATGCATACGACAAGCAATATGCATGGCGCAAATCGTTTTCTTTTCATATAAACTTCTTTTTCAAGAGTTAGACTTTTCTGTTCGGTTGCGACCTTTTCACATATCCGCCACCGGCCACTCCTTTCTTTCGAACCGGATACTCTGTCATCGCGTGATTTATTTCCAATCAATACATATACGTCTTTTTCAATGATTCGGTTTTACAGCCTTCCATCGCCAAAAGACCCGTGGGAATACTTTTCAGTATGCGACCTCAATCCTTTCGGATCATACAAAAATCGTTTCAAAGGTATGAAAAAATATCACACCTTAAATCCGACAGAAGATAGAAGGTCTGTTCTTTTCCATAATACATCATAGTCAATGCACAAAACCATACCGTGCGCAGTATATATGCCGGAAGTATCTTCTTCATGGCTATATCGGTTTGAAAAGTAAATATTCTGTTTTGTTGTTGTAATATAGTTTTAGCTCTTCGGAGGTTACGGTAAACGAGTCAATGGATGTCATGATCCTCCTATAATGGTCTCCATCTACAGGTAAAGATTGATTTTCAATCCAGGTTTCCGACTCCTTAGTCATTATGTACTTGCGCAAATCCAGCAGATCAATCTTTATCATTGACGATATACTACGCCCAGACGCTTCATGATCTGAATTAAATGTAAGCGTAAAGCACTCGGCGCAGGCTTTCGGTTCAAATTCTTCCAGTTCGCCTGTTTCTACATTTACTGAACCTGCCAGTTTCCATTGTGTACCGTTCAGCGGTATGGGGGTGTCGTCGGGTGGATTGTTGTCCCGGCAGGAAAAGGCGGCAAGTAGCATACAAAATAAAATATATTTTACTATTTTCATGTGTTTAGTCTTTTGTAAATAGGTATATGCCGGAAGTATCTTATTCATGGCAGTATACGTTTAAAAAGTAGATATTCCGTGTTGTTGTTAAATAAAAACCATAGGTCGTTGTTTTCAATCTTATATGAAGTCATTGTACGCCATGCTTCATAATATGCGTGAGCATCGCCAATCTCATCATCACCCACTTCTGTCATAAAAACGATATCTGGTTTTGGCAATAAGTGGATCCTTAAATCGTTTATTACAGATACGCCACCCGCCGTAAAGTCCGTATCAAACGTAAGCGTAAAGCACTTAGCGCAGTCTTTCGGTTCAAATTCTTTCAGTATGCCTGTTTCTACATTTACTGAGCCTGCCAGTTTCCATTGTGTCCCTTTCAAGGATAGTATACCACCCGGAACGTTATCCAGACAGGAAACCCCGGCAAATAGCATGCAGAATAAAATATATTTTATTATTTTCATGTGTTTAGTCTTTTGTAAATAGGTATATGCCGGAAGTATCTTCTTCATAACAATATCGGTTTAAAAAGTAAATATTCTGTGTTGTTGTAATATAGTTTTAGCTCTTCGGAGGTAACGATAAACGAGGCAGCCTTGTAGATAGCCGTACGAAAACGCTCTCCATCCGGATATCCTCCTTCATCATAGGCAATCTTCGCCATAGGCCTTGTAGGATCTAAATTTAGCAGATCAATTTCTACATTCATTAGTATACTGCGCCCTGACGCCGTGTGATCTGAATTAAACGTAAGCGTAAAGCACTCGGCGCAATCTGTAGGTTCAAATTCTTTCAGTATGCCTGTTTCTACGTTTACTGAACCTGCCAATTTCCATTTCGTACCGTTCAGCGGTATGGGGATGTCGGGTGGATTGTCCCGGCAGGAAAAGGCGGCAAGTAGCATACAAAATAAAATACAGTTTAAAATTCTCATGTTTTTTGTTTTTTGTAAATAGGTATATCCCGGAAGCAATATTTATTCCACCGCTCCCGCTTCCCGGTTCGGGAGCCGTTGCGAAATGCCGTTGCGAGCCGTTGCCTGTGGAATGGTTCTTCGACAGAAGATAGAAGGTTTGTTCGTTTCCATAAAACATCATAGTATTTGCTGCGAATATAGTATTTATTTTTTAATACCAAGTTATTTTTATAAAAAAAATAGCAAGGGGTTCCTCCCTTGCTATTTTTTTCTGTACATAAGGGCCCCTGCTACCAATAGCCCCACTGCTGCCACGATCCAGTAGGGGAAGCGTTTGGTGTGCGTACCTGTGATGGTTTGTTCCGTAGACTGGGCGGTGTGGGTGGCGGCGAGGGTGGCGGTTTGCTTTGCCTCGCCGGTAGCCTGTTCGGTATAGGTTTCGTCGGACGTGGCCGATAGCAGGGTGGCCGATGCTACATACTGCTTCCCAGCGCTGTCGGGAGGCGAAAAGGTATAATGCTGCAACTGCATCGTCTGCCCGATGGAAGCTTGCAAACTGCGGCTCAGCCACAGACTGTCGCGCCTCGTCCAGGTAAGCGAATCGGCCTGGCTAAAGGTGGCTTTGCGGGAGGAGCAAGAGACTAATCCTGCCCAGCCCACCCCCCAGCCCCCTAAAGGGGGGGTTAAGAGGAGGTATAGTAACCATTTGAGTGATAGGGATGTATGTCTTTTTGATTTCATGTGATAAGTGATATGTTACTATTAAATTCTCTCTACCCCCCCTTTAGGGGGCTGGGGGGTGGGGTGGGCTGGGCCGGGAACTTTACTTTATACCGGTAGCTATAATCCACCCCAAACAAGGCGCCTGCAAAGGTGGATACTTCGCCAAAGGCTACCAGCACAGAGTTATGTATCTCGCCAACAGGCTCGCACCAAAAGCCGATGAACAGCAGCGACAAACCGGCTATCGCCAGCAAAACCGCAATGATAAGTTGTAGCCTCATAATTCATTATACTCTTTCTCTGCATCAAAGCAGGGGCAGGCTTTGTTGGCCAGGTCGCGATGGCCGCAGATGCGGCAGCCGGGGAAGCGGAGGAGCAGCTCGTGCAGCAGGCGGAGGATGGCTTCTTTTTGTTCCGGGGTGCGGGTGTCGGTGGGGACGCTGTCGCCGTTCAGGCCGCCTTCGTAGCAGATGCCTATGCTGTTGCGGTTGTAGCCGATGGCATGGGCGGGGATCATTTCGAGGGGACGCATCGTTACTACCTGGCCCGAGCGGCGGATGTAGTAGTT
>JAISCM010000094.1 GCA_031265595.1 Tannerellaceae bacterium | reverse complement strand
AAAAAATTAAGGGGTGTCTCACGACATCCCCTAACCAACTTTGTTAACCTTAAATCTAATACTATTATGAAAAAACCACAATGCAAAGATAATGTGTAGAAAAGTAGCAGCCAATACATTTACGTCTAATCTATGTTAATACGGCACATCCAGATGGACAAAAAATGTTAGCTAAGGTAAAATTACATATAACAGCATTAAATTCTGATAAATTTAACACCCGCATAAACGCATGAATGTGATCAGAGGCATAGACAATGTTGCGGTTGAGGGCTTGGTGGCTACCATCGGGTTCTTCGACGGGGTACACCTTGGCCACCGGTTTTTGATTCATACGATGATTCAGATAGCCCACGAACGGGGGCTTCCTTCGGCCGTTATCACATTCTCCGAACATCCCCGCAACGTATTACAGAGTGATTATCAACCCCAACTGCTTAATTCGTTCGAGGAGAAAGTAGCTCATCTCGAAACAACCGGCATCGACTATTGCATCGTTCTCCCTTTCACTGCGGAACTGGCCGCCTATCCGGCAGACGAATTTATCCACACTGTTTTATCGCAAAAGCTGCATATTAAAACATTATTAATAGGCTACGATCACCGTTTCGGCCGCGGACGGACAGACGGCTTTCGCGAATATGTACGGTATGGAGCGGCCTGTGGCATGGAAGTTTTGGAAATATCCCGCTTTATTGAAAATGAAATAGCGGTCAGCTCCTCCGAGATAAGAAGGTTGTTAATGGAGGGAAAGGTAGAAGGGGCCAGGGCGTTGCTTTCGTATCCTTATCAAATCAAAGGGAGCATCATCAGTGGCCATAAAGTAGGGAGGGTACTGGGCTTTCCTACCGCCAATATCCGGATAGACGAGCCTTTTAAAATAGCGCCCGGTATAGGCGTTTATGCCGTATGGGTACAGCTTCATGATAAGCGGTATAAAGGAATGCTCTATATCGGAAACCGCCCTACTTTAAATAATGGCGATGCGATCACGCTGGAAGTAAATATCCTGGATTTCTCAGGCGATATTTATAATCATGAAATAATCGTATCATTTAGCTGCTTTATCAGAGGCAATATCCGTTTCAATACATTGGAAGAACTAAAGAGCCAGTTGGAAAAAGACAGGCAAACCGTAAACGAACGATTAACGAGTAACGGCTAATGACCCATACCATGTTTTATGAAGCTATTGATATACTAAAAGGAATGATCGCCCGCCCGTCGTTCAGCAGAGACGAAAAGGAGGTGGCCGATTACCTGCAAGACGTTTGGCAACAAGACGGACGCCCTGTTCATCGCAAGGGGAACAACCTGTGGATGATCGCCCCGGATTACGACATCCGTAAACCTACTGTATTACTCAACTCCCATATAGATACCGTCAGGCCTGTAGATGGTTGGACAAAAAAACCATTCACCCCGGAAGAAGAGGAAGAACGGCTATACGGATTAGGCAGTAATGATGCGGGGGCAAGCGTTGTATCACTATATGCCGCCTTTCAGACGCTTTCGCAGAAGGAGCAACCTTACAACCTGCTGTTTCTTGCTTCCTGCGAAGAAGAAGTATCCGGGAAAAACGGTATTGAAAGCGCCTTGCGCGAACTCCCTCCCGTATCATTTGCTATTGTAGGCGAACCCACGGGTATGCAACCTGCCGTAGCCGAAAAAGGACTGTTGGTACTTGATTGCACGGCGATCGGGAAAGCCGGACATGCAGCCCGCAACGAAGGAGTGAATGCAATCGCATCAGCCATAAAAGATATAGCATGGTTCAACACGTACCAGTTCCCCCAACAGAGTGATTTTCTCGGCCCGGTAAAAATGAGCGTTACCCTTATTCACGGAGGAACACAGCACAATGTGATACCCGACCGCTGCGAATTTACCGTAGACATACGGAGCAATGAGTTTTATTCTAACGAAACGCTCTTTGAACTGATCCGCGAGCAGGTACAATGCGACGTGAAAGCGCGCAGCTTCCGCCTGAACTCCACACAGACCGGCTTGCAACATCCCTTTGTGCAAAGGGCCATCCTGCTGGGTAAAACGCCCTTTGGTTCGCCAACGCTCAGCGACCAGGCCTTGATGCCTTTCCCCTCCGTTAAGATCGGGCCCGGAGATTCGTCCCGTTCGCACAGCGCCGACGAGTATATCGAACTGGCGGAAATACGGGAAGCCATCGAAACGTATGTCCGGCTATTAGACAATTTAGTGATTAACGATCCGCCTTTATGCTAAAAGATATACTGGGCGTCATTGGCTCGCGTTACCTTATCGCCCTCCTGAATCTGGCGCTTATCTTCATAAATGCAAAGGCGCTGGGGATAGAAGGCATGGGGCTGGTAGGGCTGATCTGGGCATCTGTCAATATAATCGTTCTGGTGAATGGGGTACTTGGGGGAAGTACCATTGTGTATTTCATCAATAAATATACGATCCGTATGATTCTTCCTATTGCCTACGCATGGGTATTTATCGGTACGGGCATAGGATGCGGGGCCATGTATCTGTTAAAGTTATTACCCGGTGGATACCTGGCGGATGTCTATTGGATAACCATACTGTATTCATTGGTTATTGCCAATTCACGCTTTCTGTTGGGGAAAGATCATATCATGGGCTTCAACCTTACCAATATACTACAGGGAGGGTTGTTGTTTTTCATATTGCTCTATTTCTATTATGCAGCCGAGCGAAAAGACGTTAGCGCTTATATCGACGGGTTGTACCTTACTAATACGATCGCCCTCCTGGCAAGCTTGCTTATACTGACCCCGTATGTAGTAAAGAAAGACGCCGGCCAAAAGAAGAAATGGCTTTCCCTTTTAAAAGAGATGTTCGTATACGGCCTCTGGGGAAGCGCCGATAATATTGCCGAAACCTGTACCGCCCGGCTAAATTATTTCCTTGTGCAACGATTCGCCGGGATTGGAAGCGTGGGATTAGTAGACGCCGGAACAAAAATATCGGAAAGTGTCTGGAATATCAGCAGCAGCATAGCCCATATTGAATACAACCGGATTGCCAAAACAAAGGATATGGCCGAACAAACAAAAATTACGCTTCAGCTATTTAAACTCACCTTCTTAGCCATTACGTTTGTGATGTTCTGTATCCTGCTGATTCCCGAATGGGTGTATACCGATTACCTGTTCAGTGCAGAGTTTAAGGGCATACGAAAGGTTATAGCCGCCCTATCCATAGGTGTTATTGCGTTAGGCTGTAATACGATATTGAGTCATTATTTTATTGGTAGCGGCAAGATAAAGTACAGCGCCGCCAGCTCATGTGCCGGATTCCTTACCTTATTAATGGCAGGTTATTGGCTGATCCCCTTGTATGGAGTTATTGGTTCGGTTATCAGCACAAGCATTGCATTTATGGCGATACTGGTATGTTCGCTAACGATCTTTATTAAACAAACGGGCTGTTCCTTACGCCACTTTTTACCAAACCGGGCGGATTGGGAATACATCCGCACCCATCTCTTACCCCGTAAGTCTATTCATTAACGGCCATTACCGCCTCGCCAACCAGGATAATGGGTTTTGTTTATCCCGTTCTTTCCGCAGTTCAAAATGAAGGATCGTCGTGTTGCCGTTTTCCACATCTGTATATATTTTGCCGAGTGGCTGATTGGTTGTTATTTTCTCGTCTTTCTTTACATAAACTTCTATCAGATTGGAATAGACCGTCAGATAGTTTCCATGGCGCACAATAACCGAATTATTATAACCGGCCACAGCAAATACGGCCGTAACCACGCCGTTGAATATCGAACGGGCTTCCGAGCCGGCGGTTGTTTGTATATCAATCCCGTTATTTTCGGTCTCAACGTATTTTAATTCAGGATGCTTTTGCACGCCAAAAGTGCTCACTACCGAATATTGCCCTGCTACGGGATAAGGCAAACGTCCTTTGTTTTTGGCAAAGTCGTCAGACAGTTTTCGCTCTTCTTTCGTCATGGCATACCCTCCTTTGGTAGCCGCCTGGCGTATTTCTTCTTTTGGTTCGGGGACATCCTTTCCTGCGGCCAGGGCCCTTTCCCGCTCGCTTTGTTCCCGTTCGCGGGCGGCGCGGGTTTCGGCTTCCGCACGTTCTACTTCTTCTGCAATTTGCTTTTCAATCTGGCGGCTCAATGCGTTGGCTTGCCGTTGCTTCTTTTTTAAATCAGCCTGCAACTGCTTTTGCCTTTTATTCAATTCTTCCACCTCTTTACGTTGCGTAGCCTCTTCTGTTTGCAGGTTAATACTTTCTTTCTCGCGGTCTTTCAGCAGAGTTTGTTTCTCCGCTCTTGTCTTCTCCAATTCTTCGCGTTTCTCTCCTACTTCGCGTTGTTTCGCTATAATTTCATTCGCCTGTCGTTTCTGCCAGTCGGCATATTCGCGCAAGTAACGCATGCGGCGAAACGATTGGGAGAAGTTCTCCGCAGAAAGGATAAACAACAACTTATCCTGAGACGTATTCCGCCGGTGGATATTTTGTACCGACTTCCCGTAATTTACCCGTTTATTACCTAATTTACTTTGTAAGGCTATTAATTCATTCTGCAATCCTACAATATCTTTATCGATGGAAGTTATTTCCTGGCTCAACAGACTGATCACCTTTTTGCGCTGAAGTATTTGCTGAGAAAGGAGGTTTAAACGGGTCAGGGAGTTTTGTGCCGACTTCTTTGTTTCGGCTAATAATTGGTTTGTCATTTCTATCTCGGCAAGAGCCACCTTTCGCTGATTTTCCAATTCGCGGACTTTCGCTGATTTTTGCCCTGAAACGGTTACGGTTGAGAACAGGCATATTATGACAATCCAGGCATACTTCATACACTCACTTCTTGCTTTCTGTAAAACTTTTTACGATTTGTGCAAAGGTTACGCGTTTATACTTATCCGGGATAGACGTATCTATTTTTACCGGAATATTTGTCTGGATTTTGGAGAAATATAGTTTCATTTGCCCGGCAGGCGAACCTTTATCAAGCAATTGAATATCCATCAGCATCGGGAAGGGTTGCCCGTCTGCCATACGGAAATCGGTATAAAGCCACTGCAAGGCGTATTGTTCAGATGGATCCGTCACATAGGTGGAAAGAAGCTTTTCTTCGCCGTCAGCCATGAAAACGTAAAGCAGTTGCATGGCATCCTTTATCTGGATCTCGGCAGTAGACCCTTCCTGCTTTAATTTAAAACGATTGTATTGCTGCCGGGCTATTTCCTGCTCGCCGGGAATAAATAGATGATTCGAAAACAGGGCCTGTACATTGTAATAAGTAAAGGCAACCGGCCATTTACCTTTCAACGCGGCATAGCTTTCGGACACATAACGTTTATTCATCCGGTCGATGACTGTAAGGCCTTCCCGGGTAAACTCAGCCCTGAAAAGCTCAATCCCCAGAAGAGGCTGCACCGAAAGCTGCAAAGCGCTATCGCGCACCATCTTTATATCCACCCGCGAACTGTATGATTTACCCGGCACATCCAGGTCTACATTCGCCCTGGCGAAAAATGTTTCATATTGAAAAGCCTGCTTCTGCATAGAATCGAAAAACTCCTGATGCGCCTTCGCCCCGGCAACATCTACCTTCCCCACTTTGGTAGAAGTTTTACAGCCGGCGAAAAAGAAAAGGACAATAAGGACGATAAGGACATTAGGGACAGAGGAGGAAAGCGGGAAATTTCCTTTTCTCTCTTGCGTCTCTATTGTCCCTTGAGACCTTATTGTCCCTATTGTCTCTTTTCCCATCTCCTTCATTATTCAATAAATTTCCCTTCCTCTATCTTCCGGATCAGCAGATCGTCGGTTTTGCCCAATTCTTTTGCTTTCTTCCACTGTTCTACGGCTTTTTCTTTTTCGCCGGACATATAAAGTAT
>JAISCM010000151.1 GCA_031265595.1 Tannerellaceae bacterium | reverse complement strand
TAACTACTTCCCCACAAAGGATAATTACTCCCCCACAAGGGATAATTGCTTCCCCACAAAGGATGATTGCTTCCCCACAAGGGATAATCACTCCCCCACAAGGGATAATAACTCCCCCACAAGGGATTATTACTTCCCCAAAAGGGATAATTGCTTCCCCACAAGGGATAATTACTTCCCCACAAAGGATAATTACTTCCCCACAAGGGATAATTGCTTCCCCACAAGGGATAATTGCTTCCCCACAAGGGATGATTACTTCCCCACAAAGGATAACTGCTTCCCTACAAAGGATGATTACTCCCCCACAAAGGATGATTACTCCCCCACAAAGGATAATTGCTTCCCTACAAAGGATAATTACTCCCCTACAAAGGATAATTGCTTCCCCACAAGGGATAATCACTTCCCCACAAGGGATAATCACTCCCCCACAAGGGATAATCACTCCCCCACAAGGGATAATCACTCCCCCACAAAGGATAATCACTCCCCCACAAAGGATAATCGCTCCCCCACAAGGGATAATTACTCCCCCACAAAGGATAATCACTCCCCCACAAGGGATAATTGCTCCCCCACAAAGGATAATTGTTCCCCTACAAAGGATAGGTCAAAGCAAGCATGGCCCAGCCACAGCGTGGCGTGTTCCTGAAAGGAAGAAAGAACTTAGGATAGGGTTTCAACCCTATTTATCGACCGGCTCCCCACTCCATAGCCCTGAAAGGGCGTAATATAAACACATTCATAATCACGCCCTGCAAGGGCTATGAGGTAGGAGCATTCCAACCGATAGGGTTGAAACCCTATCCTAAGTTCTTTATTCCTTTCAGGAACCGACCACGCTGTGGCCAGACTAAATTCTTCCTTCGGAAGAGCTTAGAATAGGGTTTCAACCCTGTTTAACGGATGCACCCACCATCTCATAGCCCTGAAAGGGGCGTAATAAGTAAGGATTATCACCTTACAGGCGAAAGGGATACGAAAAAAACACTCCCCCACGTTAGGGTATCCCCTGCCCGGAATTGTCGTATAGGTAGCATGGAAGAAAATAGCGAACATACAACAGCAGGAATGCCCGGCACAACCGCAGCGCTCCGGTATATTAAAGGTACAGCTTCGGATGAAGAGAAAAGGGCCGTAAACAAATGGCTTGCCGAAGATGGCTCTCACGAAAAAGAGTTACAACAGATTGCCCGCATCTACTACGCCCGGCAAACGAAGGAGCGCATCCTGGCACGCGATCCGTCCGGCGCATTCGAGGCGATGGAAAGGCAGGCACGGCACAGAGCGCGGGTGGGGCGCATGAAGCGGCTGGCCATGGCTGCCGCCTGCCTTGCCGGCGTGCTTTTGCTATCGCCCATCTGTGGCTATTACATGAGCCAGAGGGGGGAAGCCAGTCCGCAAACCGTCACCATCACATCCAACCCGGGCATGCGCACCCGGTTTGGCCTGCCCGACGGGACGATCGTACACCTCAACTCCGGCAGCAGCCTCTCCTACCCGATGCCTTACGATAAAAAGGGACGAAACGTGACGCTCGCCGGCGAAGCCTACTTTACCGTAGCCCACGAAGACGATCATCCCTTTACAGTAGACGTGCTCGACGGCCGCTTAAGCGTAAAAGTAACAGGCACCGAATTTAATATCCAAGCCTACGAAACCGACGACGAGATAAACACCACCCTGCTATCCGGCTCCGTAACCCTTGGCTATACCGACCGGAAAGGGAATCGCGCCGAAGCCCTGCTGGCCCCTTCCGAAAAAGCAACCTACCACCTGCTTACAAAGGAGTTTGGCAAAACGGAAGCGAACACCCTCATCGAAACCTCCTGGATAGAAGGAAAGCTGATCTTCAGAAACACCCCTCTGCCGGAAGTGCTGAAAAGATTGTCTCACTATTACAACGTAAAATTCGAGATAAAGAACCCTGGGATAAAAAGCTATCACTTCACAGGCACCTTCATCAACAAGCAGCTATCGCAAGTGCTGGACTATCTGAAAATATCGTCCGAGATAAATTACCGCATCAATTCCACCACAGAAGACGACAGCACAGGCATGAAATGCTCCACCATCGTCTTATGGATTTAGCCGCCATACGGGCCGTTTTCGAACGAAATGAGCCAAAAGAATCCGAATTTAGCTAAAATTTAATTAGAAAAATGCGCCTACATGCGGTTATACGAAAATATTTAGTTTAATTTGTGGATTAATAAAGGAAAATACATCCTTTTTCTTAAAAAATGCATTGAATATGAAGGACAGCCATGAAGCTAATCTGCCGGCAGAAGAGAATGGCACATTAGAAGAAACTAAAGCATCGGAAGTGACCCCCGAACACATCATTGTTACTGTTACAGAATCTATCGAAGAAGAAGATTCTATTGTAGAACAGCCCGCCGGAGAAGATATCCCCCGGAACAGCAGCAAGCAGGCCAAAGACGACATCCTGGCCAAACTGGCCGCATTAGTGGAAAGCCCGGCAGAAAGCGCCCGCCATGAAGTAGAGCAGCTAAAGCAGGCTTACTACAAGATCCGCAGGGGAGAGGTAGACGAGTGGAAGAAAGCATTTCTTGAAGAAGGAGGCGACGAAAAAGAGTTTCAGCCCCCTCTGGATGAGCCCGAAGAGAAACTAAAAGAACTCCTGGCACGATACAGAGAGAAAAGGGCCAATCTACATGCAGAAGAAGAGCAACTGAAAGCAGCCAATTACGCCCTGAAGCTTCAACTGATAGACCGCCTGAAGGAGCTAACCGAAAGCCAGGCCGATTTCAACAAGCTCTACAACGAATTTAAAGACATACAGCAAAGGTGGAAAGAAACCAAACAAATCCCACAGGAACACGCCAACGAGCTGTATAAAAACTATCAGCTATACAGCGAACAGTTCTATGACATAATCAAGATAAACAACCAATTTCGCGACTACGACTTCAAGAAGAACCTGGAAATGAAAACAGCCCTCTGCGAAACCGTAGAAAAGCTGGTAGACGAGCCCGACGTGATCTCTGCCTTCCACCAGCTACAAAAGCTACACCAGCAATGGCGCGAGATAGGCCCCGTAATAAAAGAACTGAGGGAAGATCTGTGGACGCGCTTTAAAGCAGCATCCACTGCCATAAACAAACGGCATCAGCTATACTTTGAATCGCTCAAAGAAAAAGAACAGGAAAACCTGGAAACGAAGACAGCCATCTGCGAACAGATTGAAACCATCGATTTCGGCCTGCTGAAAACCTTTAAAGACTGGGAAGAAAAGAATAAAGAAGTGATGGGCCTGCAAGAGAGATGGAAAACCGTTGGCTTTGCGCCAAAGAAATACAATGTAAAGATATTCGAACGCTTCCGCGCAGCGTGCGACAGCTATTTCAACCGGAAAAGCGATTTCTACAAAGGCATTAAAGAAAATATGGAGAAGAACCTCCAGCTAAAGATCGCCCTATGCGAAAAAGCCGAAGCGCTGAAAGACAGTACCGACTGGAAAGAAACGGCCGACAAGATGATCGCCCTGCAAAAAGAATGGAAAACCGTAGGCTCTGTAGCCCGCAAACATTCCGACGTAATATGGAAGCGCTTTATCACGGCATGCGACTACTTCTTTGAAGAAAAAAGCAAAAATGCCACCTCGCAGAAAAGCGTAGAGCACACAAACTTAGTGGCCAAGAAAGAGCTGATAGCAAAAATCAATGCCCTGAACAGCCAGGCTGAACGCGCCGCCGCATTGGCCATGCTGAAAGAATATATGGCCGAGTGGACTACGATAGGCTACGTACCCTTCAAAGAAAAAAGCCGGATATATAAAGAATACCACGAAGCGATAGACAAACAGTTCGACCGCCTGAAGGTAGATCAAAACGACCGGAAGATGGAATCGTACCGTAACAACCTAAACGAAATGGCCGGCGGAGAAAAAGGCAAAGGAAAGCTTTACGGAGAACGCGAAAAGCTGATGCGCGCCTACGAACGGATGAAGAGCGAGCTACAGACGTATGAAAATAACATCGGATTCCTCAGCATTTCGTCTAAAGGCGGAGGCGGCCTGTTAAAAGAAATGGAACGAAAGATAGAGAAGCTAAAAGAAGAGATGGCGCTGATCGTAAAAAAGATTGATGCTATCGACGAAAACTTATAATGAAAGAGAGAAGGAGCTGCTTTAAAGGCAGCTCTTTTGTTTTCACCACGCATCGCATGAAACCCAGGCTACATTACTATAATCCCGGACACGAAACGGCAACGCTGCAACGCACGCCCCGGTACACCCCTTCGGCCAATGTACGGAGGATGCTGGACGAGCTGGCCATATTGCCCGCCTGGTATGCCGAAAAGGGCGACTATGTGTATACGGAAACCGACGTGCCGCCCGGCTTCCTGTCGCTACTGCCCGAAGCGATACGGCCAGAGGTTACGATCGTTTCGAGAGAAGCCTTCCAAGCCTCGCCCTTCCCGGAGATGCTGGCTGCTCCCTGGGGGCTCTCGCCGCAAAGCGCCGGATTCTACCAAGAACTAATGAGCCGCTACGGCCTCGCCATCGAGCTCCCTGTATGGAAAGAGGCGTATGCCGCATTAATGGGCAGGCAAACGGGGGCCGCCTGTTTCAAGAGAATAGCCGGCCTGCTGCCTTCCCACGCTTTCCCCTCCGTCCCCCTCTTCTTTTCCGGATGGCCGGCTATAGAAGCCTGGCTTTGCCAGCATCCCGGCGCATCGGTTATAAAAACGCCCTATTCATCCTCCGGCAGAGGCTTATTGTGGCTGCGTGAAGGCGCGCTAAAAGAGAAAGACAGAAACTGGATCAGGGGGGCGCTCAATAAGCAGGGATGCGTAAGCGTAGAGCCTGCTTTGGAGGCAATCCGGGATTTTGCGCTGGAGTTCTTTATCAATGAACAGGGCGAGGTAAGCTATGAAGGAATATCTGTATTCGATACCTCTCCCCAAGGGGCGTATCGCGGCAACAGGCTCATGCGGCAGGAGGCGTTGGAGCATCTCATCACCCTTGCTGCCGGAAAAGCCTTGTTCCGCCAGGTAAAAGAAGCAACGGCCGTAGCCATCGGCGAGGTGTATGCAGGATACGCCGGCTATATCGGCGTAGACATGCTTGTATACCGTGCCGCAGACGGGACAAGCGCCCTCCATCCCTGCATAGAAGTGAATATGCGTTATACGATGGGCATGGCGGCTATCCGGTTGTTCGATACATACATCCACCCCGATGCAGAAGGCGTGTTCAATCTTACGTATGGAGCCGATCCCGAAACGGTAGTAAGCGCCCACCGGAAGCAGGAGGAAGCGTATCCCCTCACGTTTAAAGAGGGCAAGCTCCGAAGCGGCTACCTCTCGCTTTGCCCCGTTACACCGCAAACACATTATATAGCGTATATCCTTATTCAATAACTAATAATTTAAGACATGAAAACAAACGTATCCATCCTCCTTGCTTGTTTATTATCCATGATAATGAACAGTTGCAACTCGTTCCAGATGATCCGGGGCGACGGTAATTTAGTTACGCAAACGCTGACGCTTGATGATTATGACGTAATCGAAGCCAGCCATCTAATGAAAGCAACCTATATTCAATCGGAAGAAACGCCTACGTTGACCGTTACCACCGACCAGAATATTCTGGAGAAATACATCTTCCGGGTAGCAGGCGACAAGCTACAGATAAAGCCTAAAGACGAGTATAGGCATGCCAATTTCTTCCCTACCCAATTTACAGTCTCCACGCACTCCAAAGGATTGAGAAAAGTAGATTTAGCCGGCAGCGTGACGTTCGACCTGGATAGCCCCTTTACCGGAGACGAGCTGGAAATCAATTTAGCCGGCAGCGGAACGATCAGCCTGAACGACCAGGTTACGCTCAACGAATTGGATGTAGACCTGGCCGGAAGCTCCACCTTCAATGCCTTCAAACTAAACGGAAAAGAATTTGACGGCGACGTTGCCGGCTCGGGAAAAATAAACCTGGGAGGCGCCATGACGAAGGCATCGTTCGACATAGCCGGTAGCGGAACCGTCCGCGCTTTCGACCTTCAGGTAGACGATATGAGATGCAACATCGCCGGAAGCGGAGACATTGAAATAAGCGTAAGCAACAGTATTTCGGCAGATGTAGCCGGCAGCGGACGTATCAAATACAAAGGAAACCCGCAAGCGATACAGAAAAAGATAGCCGGATCGGGCAGCATCAAGAAGATGGATTAATTACAGCCATCCTTCCTTTTTATACCAGGCGATACTCTCTTCTAAGCCCTTACGAAGCGGATAGGCCGGAGTAAAGCCTGTATCATCCTGAAGCGGCCCTACGTCGCATATCCAGTTTCGCTGCTTCAGGATGCGGTATTTATCGCTATTCAATGTCATGCTCTTCTTTAGCAACCGCCCTATCCATGCCGAGCCTACGCAGGCTATATAGACCAGTCCGGCAGGGATACGGGCGTGGCATACGAACTTCTTTCCGAGAATTGCCTTTATCTCGCCGGCAAATTCCGTATCGGTATATACATCGCCATCGGCCACAAAATAGTGTTTGTTTCGTATCTGCTCGTTTTCCAGGGCAAGAAAGGCAGCGGTAGCCAGGTCTTTTACATAGATAAACGTAATCCGCTGGGGGGTAAAGCCTATGGCGAGGTCGAAGCCGGACTTTACGGACTTTATCTCCATAAAGTAGTCTTTATCGCCAGGGCCGTACACGCCGGTAGGGCGCAGGATAATATAGGGGAAATAAGATTGATGGGCAAGATGGTATTCGGCTTCCAGTTTGCTTCTTCCATAGGCTGTGTCCGGCAGTTGGGGGTCGCCGAGGCGGATCGGGGTAAAGTTCTTTTCGTCTCCTTTCCCGTAGGTGCTCAGGCTGCTCATCAGCAGAAACTTCTCCGGCTTACAGCCGGCAGCTTCCAGGGCTTCTATCAGATGAATGGTGTATCCGGCGTTCACCCGCGAAAAGTCTGCTTTATTTACTACTTTGGTTACTCCGGCATTATGTATCACATAGTCCCACGCGCCATGCTCGCCGGCGAAAGCGGTTAGTTGTTCCGTAAGGGCTTCCTTCTTGCTATATTTTAAATCGATAAACCGGATGCGTGCATCTTGTAGATGCGAACGGTTACTTCCGGCACGGACGCCGGCCCACGTTTCATATCCCCTGCGAAGCGCCTCTTCTACCAGGAAACCTCCAATAAAGCCGCTTGCTCCGGTGATTAAGATTCTTTTTGTTGCCAATAGTCTGTTTCTTTAATGTTTTTTCAATACCCTATGGGGCAGGTCGCCATGTCCTACAAGGTCTATCGGGCAGGCGTATGCTTCGCCCAACCAGTCTTCCGATACATCAACTCCGGCATGATAGTGCAGCGTTTCATTCACACAGGCAATATTCTTTACCATAGAAAGCACGGTGCCTATATCATGCGATACTAAAAGAATGGCGCTCTCCTTGTTTATCTCTTCCAGCAAATGGTAGAAGTGGGATTCAAAGCGTTTATCCACATACGAACTTGGCTCGTCTAAAATCAATACGTCGGGCGAAGACACGATGGAGCGGCCCAACAGCACGCGTTGCAACTGTCCGCCGGACAGCTCGCCGATAGGACGGGCGGATAAGTCTTCCAGCCCCATCTGCCTGATCACATCCTGGATACGCTCTTGCTGCCTGGCGCCGAATGTACGAAACAACCGTTTCTCGGAGACAAGCCCCGAAGCGATCACTTCTTTTACCGAGATAGGGAATTTCTTATCTATCTGGTTCATTTGAGGGAGGTAGCCTATCTTTAAGGAAGGCGTTTCTTTTCCGTCTTTATAAAAACGTACAGCCCCCGATACAGCCGGCAATAATCCGAGGATGACTTTCAGCAAGGTAGTCTTGCCTCCCCCGTTGGGGCCTATGATACCTAAGAAGTCGCCTTCAAACAGATCTACCGTTACATTACGAAGCACAGTTTTGGCGCCATAAGCGGCTGTTACATTTTTTATTTCGATCCGTTTATTCTCCACCAGCCAATGATTTTGCAATATGGATCATTTCCCTGCTCCAATCGTATGATAGCGGATTAATGGCAACTAAGCGGCACCCCGTCTCCTTAGCGATCAGGGCGGCATTTTTCTGATCAAATTCCTGTTGGATAAATACCACTTTTGTCTGATGCTCCCGGGCTGTTTCTACTAATTGTTTCAACTGGGCAGGAGACGGTTCTTTCCCGTCCATCTCTATACAAAGTTGCGTAAGGTTAAACTCGCCGGCAAAATACGTAAGCGCCGGATGGTATATAATAAAGGTACGTCCGGATAGCGGCGAGAGGCATGCCGACAATTTGGCCCCGGTTTGGTCTATCTCTTCCAGCAGCCGGGCGTAATTATGCAGGTAATCGTCTGTATGCTCCTCGTCCAAGGTAAGAAAGGCATTCAATGTATTCAGGGCAATTGTCCTGGCGCCATGTATTGAGTTCCAGATATGCGGGTCTATTCCTCCCGGATGATGTCCGTGGTGGTGATGGTCGCCGGGCTCGTCTTCTTCATCGGTGTCAACAATCAGGTCTATTCCTTCCGAAAGGTCGAACACCATCATCTCCGGGTTGTTATCCTGTATGTTCTGCATCCAGGCTTGTTCAAATCCGATATATCCGATGCGCAGGTAGGCCAGGCTTTTACCTACCCGGATCATTTGCTGCGGCGTAGGGTCGTATGTTTCGGGGCTTTGTCCGGCCGGCACTACCGTATGGATCGTAAACCAGTCTCCTCCTATCCGCTCGGCAAAATAACGCTGCGGCTCAATGGTGACGGAAATGATCCGCTCATCCCCCTGCTTATTGCCACATCCGGATAAAGACAAGCATAGTATGGCGGCAACAATTACGGATTGTATTTTCAGCATTGCATTTATTTTTACGCAAAAATACATATTCTTATTTGAATGTGGAGGGCTGAATAGTCAGAATCGTCCGATCCTTTCCCTGAAAAGCCTTTACTTTATCTTTATAGCGCACCTTGTATTTGCTTCCATCCGGCGCGGCTATAGAAGCCTGCACCAGCTCTCCGTTCTCCCATTTTATATCCACCACATATCCTCCCCGGGCGCATAAGCCTTTGATCTCTCCGCTTTTCCACCACGAGGGTAAGGCGGGCAATAGATGTATTTCGCCTGTATGGCTCTGCAAGAGCATTTCGGCAATACCCGCCGTTCCGCCAAAGTTGCCATCTATCTGAAAGGGAGGATGCGTATCAAACAAGTTCGGCTGGGTAGATTTGGCAAGCAAGGCCTGTACATTACTACCGGCTTCTTCGCCATCCAGCAGGCGCGCATAGAAGTTTATCATCCAGGCACGGCTCCATCCGGTATACGAACCTATCTTCACCTCTCCTTCGTTATACTTGCGGCGGCGTTCGATGGTGCGGCGGGCGGCGGCAAACAGTTCTTTATCGGCTGCCGTGATCGTTGTTCCCGGATGCAGGCCGAAAAGGTGCGAGGTATGGCGATGCCCGGGTTCTACCTCTTCATAATCTTCAATCCATTCCTGTATGGTATTATAGCGTTTGCTTATCCGTATCGGTGGCAGTTTCTTCAAGGTCCGTTCCAGTTCCTTGCGGAAGGGGGCGTCTATGTTTAATTCTTTTCCCGCCGACAGACAGGCTTTAAACAATTCCGTAATGATCTCGATGTCCATCGTCGCGCCGTAAGTCAGCATAAAAGAAGACTTATCGGGCAATTGATACCTGTTTTCCGGAGAATTAGAGGGCGCTGTTACCAGGTAGCCGTTTTTATCTTCTATCAGATAACTTAAAATAAACTCCGCCGCTTCTTTCATACTCGGATAGGCTTCTTCCTTCAGCCAGGCTTTATCTTTGGTGAACAGGTAATGCTCCCATTGATGCAATACCAGCCAGGAGGAGGCAATCGGAAAGGTTCCCCACCCTACTCCGTCGCTGATGGCCGTACGCCCGAAGGGGTCGGTCAGGTGATTCATGGTCCAGCCTGCTGCGTGATAGGTTTTACGGGCTGTTACCCGCCCGGGCTCCCGCAGGGCATTGATCAGGTTAGAGAAAGGGATCACCGTTTCCGACAGGTTACATACTTCTGCCGGCCAGTAATTCATCTGGATATTGATATTCGTATGGAAATCGGCAGACCAGGGAGCATCCATGTCTTTATTCCAGACGCCCTGCAAATTGGCGGGTAGTATGCCCGGCAAACGGGAAGAGTTCATCAACAGATACCGCCCGTATTGAAAATAAAGCGCGATAAGCGGCAGGTCTGCCTTTCCTTCCTGCACGTCCTTCAGCCGCTCGTCTGTAGGTACATCACTCATGGCTGTTTCGCCCAAGACGAACGACATCCGGTTAAAGAGCGCGCTATGCTCCTGCACATGCCGTTCTTTCAGCAAATTATACTGGCGCAGGTCTGCCTTATCTAAAATCGCACGGCAGACAGCCGCCGGGTCGATCGCCCGGTCAAAGTTCAGTTTCTCAAAGTTATAATCGGTCGCTCCCGTAAAATAGAAGACGGCTTCGTCTGCCTTTTCTACATAAAACGAATGATTCACCACAGCCAATGTCCCTCCTTTATTCACGCCGCGTATCTGTCCGGCAAACTTCAGATGTAATCCAGCCTCGCCGGCATCCTGAAAAGGCAAATCTACTATCTGCCCCTGTATATCCAGCGCTTTATCCGTGGTAGCAGAAGGATAAGCGGTAGCGTCCTGCACCCGGCTGTACGATAGCCTGAACGTCAACTGTCCCGGCTTATCGGCATGTAGCCGGATCGCGATCAGGTTATCCGGCGCCGAGGCAAAGACTTCGCGTGTAAAGGTGGTTTCCCCCATCCGGTATTGCACCGTTGCTATCCCTGTTTCCAGATCCAGGGCGCGCCGGTAATCTTCCACCTTGGGCACGGCGCCCCTGTCTGCATAAAAATCAATGTAAATATCGCCAAACGATTGATACGAGCGGATGCGAAGCGGGTCGCTCTTCATATACTTTTCCGAAAGCTCCGCAGCCCTGGCTATTTCGCCATTGATCAGGCATTGCTGTATTTCGGGCAAATGGGCGGCAGCATCGGCATCGGCTTCCGTTTTAGTACCGGCCCACAGGCTTTCTTCGTTTAGCTGAATGGTTTCGCGGTAATAATCGCCAAACGCCATAGCCCCCAACCGGCCATTGCCAACGGGCAATGCTTCGTCCCACGTGGCTGCCGGTTGTTTATACCATAACACATACTCCGGTACTTGCGCATTCAATGAAAAAAGAATCGCAGAAAGACAAACGAAAACAAGCGGCTTCTTCATAACATCTTATTTCTTTAATAACAATTCTTCAATAGCTTCTTTCAACTGAGGCTTCGGTATAGCGCCCTGCGCCATTTGCGGACTTTCGTCCATCGGTATAAATAATAAAGAAGGGATACTCCGTATACCAAATAGCGCCGCCAGCTCCTGCTCGGCATCCGTATCAATTTTATAAATATAAATTTGTCCGCCGTATTCGGCCGCCAGCTCTTCCAGCACCGGAGCGATGGCCTTGCACGGGCCGCACCAATCGGCATAGAAATCAATCAAGGCCGGCTTGTCGCCCAGGTACGTCCATTCGTCGGGATTCGTCTCATAGTTGGCTACTTTCGCCAGAAAATCGGCTTTCGTCAAATGTATCGGCAGCATCACCTGCTCTGTTTCTACTGTTTTGCTGCGCTGCTTATCTGTAGCTGTTTGCGCATTACATGAGGCGAACATCACCCCCACGACAGCCAGAATACATGTTGTTTTTCTCATTGGGCTTTATTTATTATGAATTAGAACTAAATTTTCAATCTTTACTCCGTCAATAATGAGGTATGCGACATGTCCCTGACGATAACACCGCCTTCAAAAACCTCATATGCAAATATCCAATCTTTCTCAAATACGACACACCTGTATCCTAAAACCTGCCATTTCTTAAAACGGCATAAAGGATAATCCGCAGCACTGCCTAATGATTCGAATAATCCGTCCATCCTGTCGCAACGACGTTTTGCCGCTCCCTTTGACAGCTTCAATACGTTTCTCAAAAACAATTCGAGATCGTCGATTTTGTCCCGAACCGTCTGGGAAATTATCACCTCACGCATTAGTGTCTGGCCATTGGTCTATACGGCGACGCAGTTCGTCGGTAAATACTTTTACCGGAACAGCATTGCACTCTCTGGCAGCTTCACGAAAATTCTTTTTCTTTTCCTCTACCACCGTCACAAAGTGGAACGTCTTGATGTACTCAAGCAGTTGCTTCGCCTGCGGGCTGTCTTCTTCAATAAAGATCGTTGTCATATATAGCTTCGTATTACTCCACACAAAGATAACACAAATATATATACAAAACGTACTACTGCTTTAACACATTAAAAAAAAACGGAACGGATGCCATACAGATAAAAGTGAATCCGTTTCGGATTCCGGTTATTAATTTCGCAATTCTTTCGGATTTTTCCGGCAACACCAAATACGCGAAATAGTTATTATGTCATCGTCAATAAAATAGATTATTTTAAAAAGCCCGTCAGAAGTGACAAGTGAACGAAACCGAAATTCAAAAGTATAACTATCTAACATACTTTCATACTTTCCGATTTCCGGCCAATTTATCAGCCTTTGGGCTTCATCTATAATAGAATTGTGTATTTTTACTGCAACAGAGGGACTTTTTAATAAATAAAATTTGAATATTTCTTCCAAATCTTCCGCAGCCTGTACGGAAAGTCTTATTTCTCTCATAAGACTTTATGTTTAATATCACTCAGCGGAATCGTTTTTCCTTCTTTATGCTGCCGGATAGCCTCCCGGCAGGCTTGTGCAACTTCTTCTATGGAATAGTCGCAGGGATAATTGTTTGTCAGATTACTGTATAAATTTGATAACTTATTAATGATGCTTTCGTCATCCAATGCCAAAATACACTTTGCCAGCTCGGCTTTTTTTGCTTGTAATTCTAAAACTGTCATATACTGAAATTTTATCCAAAGGTAATGATTTATCCGTCTACTCCTCCTACTACTTTTTTATTTCTTCTTCCACCTTTCACCAAGGCTTGAAACCCGCTCCCGGAGCGGGAATCAGGGTGGAACGTGGTCGTTCCACCCTTTGAAATCTCCTTTCACCGGAGAAAGAGGCCCGGACGTTACGTCTTTACCCCGGGCTACGCGCCAGGATTATTATCTACCTTACATGCCTTACGGCATAGATTATTCGTATGCCAACTTGGTAGTAATAATATAATAAACCGTTGTTCCTACAGTAACGGGAAATGGGTCTTCCTCTGCAAGGTAGCAGGAACCGCTTACTGTTACTTTTTTACCTTCCTCAAAGTGAAAATCTTTATTTGTTTCTTTTATCAAAAAAAGATCCCCTCCATCATTAAGGACTACTCCAGGCTCAAGGGGCTCGTAGTAATAAATACCCCATATTTCCGCTTCATTGAAATGATGCAATGTGCCTGTCACATTCTTAACTGTCTTATCCGGTTCGCCCATTTCATTCTGGCAGGAAAAAACAAGGGGTAAAGCACAGAGCAAAATATAGTAGAATAGTTTCATACATTCTGTTTAAAAAAATAGATACATCCCGGAAGTCATATTTATCCCGCCGCTCCCGCTTTCCGGTTCGGGAGCCGTTGTCTGACACCGTTTCGTGCCATCCACCGGGAGGTAGGTTTTCTACAGAAGATAGACGCTTTGTCTTTTTTCATAATCCGTTAGTACGATCGCCCTAAATGTAAGGATTATTTTTTGAATGACACGTTGTTTTTTACAAAAAAACAAAATAACAAGGGGGCATTCCCCCTTGCTATTCATTTGCATAATATAGATAATACATGCTCTTCCGGCAGCCAGAAGGCAGGTTTCTTCAAATAACCGTTTCGCCTCAATGGGAGACGACGATCCGTTGCGTAAGCGGCGGATTTTCTGTGCCGTCGTACACGTGTAGCACATAAACACCATTAGGCAGACTGCTGACGTTGAGTTGAGTGGCTGTCCCTAACGCATTGGCAGAAGTCTGAAGCGCCAGCGTACCCGTTGTAAGGTTGTACAAGCGTATCGTATAAACAGGCGTCACCCGGCCTACAGCGCTGGAGACCGAAGATTCTGCCGTTTCAAACAAGGCCAATGCCGCTTCATCTTCCTCAACCAGCACGTTCAGCACACTCGAAACCGGATTCGGGTATGCCGACATGCTATACGACGAGGAAGATAGCGTCCCTATCTGTTTCCCGGAGCTCCAGCCGCAACCGTTGCGTGCCCGTACATAGACGGGTGTTGTGGTGGCTGCGGAAGAACTGGTGCGTGTGATCCGCACGTTGGCCATAGGAATGCTAGGCGGAAAGTTGGGATGTGAAACGACCGTCCAGCCGGGACTTGTAGTCCATTCGTATTCGCTTACGCTGTACGAACTTGAGGCGTTTCCGAAAAATATACTGGAACTGCCCGATTCGGAGCCACAGCTTCCGGATAAGTCTGCCGCTTGCAGTACCCCGGCATATAGGGTTTTACGTATTACTTCCGTATTGTTTACCAGAATGCTTACCCACGCAGGGCCAGCTCCGGTCATAGTGAACGTGGCCGTATTGCCCGAGGTAGATGAGCGCGTAAGATTGGAGCTTTGGTTCCAGGTATAACCAGACGGAGCATTGCTCACAGTAAAGGCGCCGGAAGAACCGGAGCAAACAGCGGAGGGGCCGGAGATGGGTTTGTATGTCCTTCCGTCAAATGCCAGGCATACGCATGACAATTATATAATGTACTGGCTTCATCTAAAATATCAGCAGCTGTAATTCCTTTAGAAGCATATTCATCCAGTACATAGCTTTTTCTTGCAGCCTTCTGAGCAGCAGTATAATCGCAGGTTGCTGCCTTTGCAGCAATCGCAACATCATTGCAAGTATATACATTTAACCCACTAACATATATTGGTTCACACTGTGGATACATGTATGAACACAGCGCACTTAATAATATAAAACTTAATACGATCTTTCTCATGACTTTTCTAATTTAATTGTGAATAGTTTTTTGCGAACGAAATAATATCATCTCTCTGGTTGGCGACCATACTTTCTAGCGTCCCGTTCCGGTAATACGCCCTGACGGGTGCATACTGACCGTCATACATAATCCACGCCATTGCAATAAGCGAAGCGTAGCTGTACGACTGCTTCGGTTCGTGTTTTTGCAGCAGCAGGGCTACCGCCTGCTTTTTTTGTGCAGCATCCATCGAATGAAGTATCGCATCGCGGATAAACCAGACTTCGAGCACGTGCAGCTGAATGCCAAACTCCATCTGTTCCT
>JAISCM010000074.1 GCA_031265595.1 Tannerellaceae bacterium | reverse complement strand
GGCCCGCGACTCTCCCAAACGTAACAGATACCAAATAGAAGAAGAGATATGAAAAGCCAGGAATTACGCAAAGTGGCGCCCGAACTCGATTCGCTACGTCTGGGCAGTGGGTGGAGCATAGACGACTTAGGCAAACCGCAGATCATCGTAGAAAGCAGCTACGGGCACAGCCACCCCGGAAGCGCTCACTTAGACAAATTGGTAGAAGAAGCCGGCAAAGGCGTAAACGACGGAGGAGGGAAAGCAGCCAATTACTACGTAACAGACATCTGCGACGGCGAATCCCAGGGGCATGATGGCATGAACTATTCGCTCGTATCGCGCGAAGTGATGGCTGCCATGATTGAGATCCATGCAAAGGCAACGCCTTTCGACGCCGGCATCTTCATCGCCAGTTGCGATAAGTCGGTACCGGCCCATCTGATGGCTATCGCACGGATTGATATGCCTTCGGTATTCATCCCCGGCGGCATTATGAAGGCGGGGCCTGATTTGCTTACGCTTGAACAGATAGGCAAATACAACGCCCAGTTTGCCCGCAAAGAAATAACGGAAGAACAGTGGATGGCCTATAAGCGCGACGCCTGCCCGGATTGTGGCGCCTGCTCGTTTATGGGGACAGCCTCTACCATGCAGGTAATGGCCGAAGCGCTCGGGATGGCCATGCCCGGCTCGGCTTTGATCCCTACGCACGTACATTATTTAAAAGACATCACCCGGCGGGCCGGCGAACGGGCCATTGCCCTGGCCAAAGAAGCCTTGCTGCCGTCGGAGATCATGACGTATGAAGCCTTCGAGAATGCTATTATGGTACATGCTGCCATTGCCGGCTCCAGCAACAGCCTGCTGCACCTGCCCGCCATTGCGCATGAGTTGGGCATTGTGCTTTCTCCCGGCTTGTTTGACGATATCCACCGGAAGATCCCGTTCCTCCTGAATATACGCCCCAGCGGTTACTGGCCGGGCGAGTACTTCTGGTATGCCGGAGGTACGCCGGCTATCATGGAAGAGATCAAAGGCTTCCTGCATCTGAACGTACGCACCGTAACCGGCAAGACGCTGGGCGAGAACCTGGACATCCTGCGGCAGACCGGCTTTTACGAAGGTTGCAACAAATACCTTCCGGCGCTGGGCGTGAAGGCGAGCGATATTATCAAACCGCTCAGCCATCCGATCCGTCCACAGGGCGCTATCGCTATTTTAAAAGGAAACCTGGCTCCCGAAGGAGCCGTAGTAAAGCATGCAGCCATCTCGCCTAAGCTGATGCAGGTAACGCTGAAAGCACGGGTGTTCGACTGTGAAGAAGAGGCGCTTCAGGCCGTACTGAAGAAAGAGATCCATCCGGGCGAGGCAGTCTTTATCCGGTATGAAGGCCCAAAAGGAAGCGGCATGCCGGAAATGTTTTATACAACCGAAGCGATCGCTTCAGACCCGGAACTGATTGAAACGGTGGCTTTACTTACCGACGGACGTTTCTCCGGCGCTACCCGCGGCCCGGCTATCGGCCATATTTCGCCCGAAGCATCCGAAGGGGGGCCTATCGCCCTGGTAGAAGAAGGGGATTTGATCCGTATCGACATACCGGCCCGCCGGCTGGATATTACAGGCGTAGCCGGAGGACTACCCAAAAGCCCGGAAGAAATGGAGGCGATACTTGCCGCACGCAGGGAGAGGTGGCAGCAGCCGGCGCCCCGCTATACGAACGGTATTTTAGGTATTTATACCCGGAATAGCGTGTCTCCGATGAAAGGGGGGTATATGTCTATTGAGAATTATGAATTATGAATTGTTTTTTATGAAAAAGAGTGTTTGGGTTATAGTTAGTGTTTGCTGGTTGGGGTTATTGGCTTGTACTGGTAAGGGGGACTATATTGAAGAGAGCGGCTCGGTGTTTCATACATTATACCGTATCAAGTATCAGTCTCCCCGGTTTCTGACGGAAGAGATAGACAAGGAGTTGCAGGATTTCAACCTGTCGCTGAATCCATTCAATCCCAATTCTATTATCGCAAAGGTGAATAATAACGAGCCTGTAGAAGTAGATGAATGGTTTGCCGACGTATTCAATAAAGCACAGGAAATATCGGAGCGCACAGACGGCATTTTCGATGCGACCGGCGCCCCGCTGTTTAATCTCTGGGGATTCGGATTCAGTAAGATGGATAGCGTAACGCCCCAGATGATAGACAGCACAATGGCGTTTGTAGGCTATAAAAAGATACGGCTGGAAGGGAAGCAGGTGGTAAAAGACGACCCGCGCGTTATGCTTAACTTCTCGGCTATTGCCAAAGGGTATGCCTGCGACGTGGTTGCCCGCGTGCTCGAACGCGAAGGGGTAGAGAACTATATGGTAAATATAGGCGGCGAAATAGTAATAAAAGGCGTCAACCAATATGGCATCTGCTGGCGCACCGGCATCCAAATACCGGAAGACGACCTGGAGGGGATGAAGGAAGAGGCAGAAGTGATCATACAGCCCTGCAAGCCATGCGGCGTAGCTACCTCCGGCGATTACCGCAACTATTACGAGAAAGACGGCAAACGGTACGGCCACACCATCAACCCGCACACCGGCTATCCCGCCGCCCAGAACATCCTGAGCGCTACGGTGGTGGCCGAAAACTGTATGATTGCCGACGGATACGCCACTGCCCTCATGGCCTCGGGCTCCGACAAAGCGATAGAGATGGCCCGATCCATCCCCGAAATAGAGTATTACCTCATTTATCTGGATGAGCAGGGAAAACAGCGAGCCGCCCATTCCGAAGGAATGCTCACGTATCTTCTGAACCGGAAGGCTTTGGAAGCTTTGGACATTTTAGAAAATCCTTAACTCCTGATAAACCCGCTGGATAGGCAGGCCCATCACATTGTAGAAGGAGCCTTGTATACCTTCTACCGCTACGTAGCCTATCCATTCCTGTATACCATAGGCGCCTGCCTTATCGTATGGATGGAAGTTGTCTATATAATAGATAATATCGTCATCGCTTAGGGGGGCGAAGCGTACGGTTGATGTCACCGAAAAAGAAACGGATTTGCTGTGGGTGGTAAGGCATACGCCGGTTATTACTTCGTGTGTCTGGCCGGAGAGCGTCTGAAGCATACAGATAGCATCGGCGCGACCGGCCGGCTTGCCCAACACTTCATTGTGTATACAAACAAGGGTATCGGCGGTGATGAGTAATTCGTCTTCCTGCAACGAAGGGAGGTAGGCCTCTGCCTTCCTGGCAGCGATGTAGAGCGCGATGTCTCCGGCTTTCAGCGAAGCGGGGTAGGATTCGTCTAAACCAGGCATCGGCCTTACGTCAAAACGGAGGCCCAGCCCGGCAAGCAATTCTTTCCGGCGGGGAGAATTAGAGCCTAAGATGATCTTATAGGGAAGCAGGTTGGTAAGCATAGCGGCGGGGATTATACGGGGTTACCAGTTGAAATCGCTGTCGTCGCACATCCAGCGGCCTTGCGCCTTCAGGGTTTGTTCTATCACATCCCGCGCTACGCCTTCGCCACCCTTACAGTGAGAGATATAGCCGGCGATTCCTTTTATCTCGGGAACGGCGTCTGCCGGGGCAACGGCCAGGCCGGCACGCAGCATCGTCTGGTAGTCGGGTATATCATCGCCGGCGTACAGGATCTCTTCGTTACTCAAACCTGTTGTGCGCACGAAATCGTCGAAGTCGCTTACCTTCTGCATGCTCGGCATATAGATGTGCTGAACGCCTAAAGCGGTAAAGCGCAAACGCACCGCCTCCGAACGCCCGGAAGTAATAATACCCAGCCTGAATCCTTTTCTGGCAGCCAGGTGAAGGGCGTATCCGTCTTTCGTACTGATGGTACGCATTGGCTCTCCGCTGGGATACAGAGATACTACCTCGCGGGAAAGTACGCCGTCTACATCAAACACAAAGGCTTTGATCTTTCTCAGATCATACTTGATACTACTCATGTTGCAGGCTTTCTTTATATATATTCTGGCTGATCAGCCGGTAGATCGTTTGCACGCCCAGGTCGGGCAGCATAGTCATTTGTTTCTCTATTATCTCTTTATCAAAGCGGACAGCCGGGCCGGTCTGCGCCTCGGCGGGCGATATGTCAGACAGTTTCTGGGCTGTCTCCAGTATCAGCGGCAGCAGCAAGTCGGCAGACGCCCCTTGCTCTTCCAGTATTTTACTTGCCAGCAGATACATGTGATTCGTAAAATTACAGGCAAATACAGCGGCCAGGTGAAGGTACTTCCGTTTCTCCGAACTTAGTTCGTGCGCATTGCCCGAGAGCGCAATGGCTATTTTCTTCAGCATCTTCATATCTTCCGGGGTATTTGCTTCGAGGAAGATCGGGGCCTGGTCTAACTTTACCCGCCTCTTCTTAGAAAAAGTCTGTAAGGGGTAGAACACGCCATACCGCTTTGCCCTGCCTTCAAATAGCTGCATGGGCAGGCTTCCCGCCGTATGTACCCACATACCGTCGTTCGGCTTCATTTGGGCGATCACTGCCGGCAGGGCTGTATCTTTGAGGGAAAAGATATACAAATCGGCATCGGGGATGATCTCGCCGGTATGGATTGTCCACTGGCAGTTCAGTTTCCGGGCAAGAGGTTCGGCGCTTTCACGCGAACGGCTATAGATCTGTGCAACAGTCATGCCTGCCCGTTGCATTTCAAGCGATACACAAGTGGCTAAATTACCTGCTCCTATAAATACAATTTTCATGCTCTTAAAAGACTAATTCTACTTCTTCTTCGTATGCAAAGATAAGTATTGGAAGGTTATTTTCCTGTCTTCTACGAAAAAAAATAAACAGAATCCCCGCCTGGTTCGTCAACAGACCTTTTTTTGGCTTCCAGTATACGCTCCGGCCCTTTTTACCGTTAGTATCTTGTAACAAAAAATAGTTTATGAAACTTCGTGCTTTCGCAGCGCTCCTCTTTATAGTATTATCCGCAACATGTTTCGGGCAAAGCCGGATCAAGATAACCGGCAATGTACGGGATGCAGATGGTAATCCCCTTGAATTGGTAGTGGTACAGGTCAAAAATACAATGATTGGCGCTGTGACAAACGAGAAAGGCTTCTATACGCTGTCGGTTGCCCCGTCTGATTCGCTTACGTTAGTCTTTTCGTGTCTGGGATTTAATAAGGCCGAACGTATCATCCCGTCGGCCCAGGCCGATATGCGGCTGAATGTACAGATGAACTACGCTTCTTTGTCTTTGGGAGAAGTATCCATTACCGCTGCACGGCGGCAGATCAATACGCTCGAAAACATCGACGCCGGCAAGGTAAGGCTGTTGCCCGATCCTTCGGGAGGCAGCATCGAGAGCCTGGTGGTTACCCACGCCGGCGTTTCGTCTACGAATGAATTGAGTTCGCAGTATTCGGTACGCGGGGGGAGTTATGACGAAAATATTGTGTATGTAAATGGGTTGGAAGTATTCCGCCCCCTGCTGATCCGTTCGGGGCAGCAGGAAGGGTTGAGCTTTGTAAACCCCGACCTGACGGAGACGGTCAACTTTTCGGCCGGAGGCTTCGAGGCGCGATATGGCGACAAGATGAGCTCGGTACTGGATATTACGTACAAAAAACCCGAAAAGCTGGAAGGCTCCGTATCGGGAAGCCTGCTGGGAGCAAACGCTTACATAGGGAGCGCCACCGGCAAGTACACGCAAGTAACCGGCTTTCGTTACAAAACAGGTCGCTCGCTGCTGAAAACAATGGATACGGATGCCGAATACGATCCGAACTTTATAGACCTGCAAACGTATATGGCTTACAAACTCGCCCCCAAATGGGAGGTGAACTTCCTGGGTAACTTATCCGTAAATAATTTCAAATTTACACCCCACAGCCGGGAAACCAAGTTCGGTACAATCTCGAATGCGCAGAACTTCACTGTATTCTTTGATGGGAAAGAGCGAGACAGATTCCAGACCCTTTTCGGCGCGCTCACCCTGACCCATACCCCTACCGGGAACATGGAGGTAGGCATACAGGCCTCGGCCTTCAACAGCCGGGAAGAAGAAAGCTATGACATATCCGGCTCTTATTGGCTGAACCGCAACGACGACGGCACAGGCCAGGGCATGGACAACGGTGATACGCAGCCCCTTTCGCTCAGGAGCTATCACGAGCATGCCCGCAACCGGCTACATGCCAGTGTGATGAACATAGGGCATTACGGCTCGGCCCGGATAAAAAGTAATACGGTGAAGTGGGGCGCCACCATCCAGCTTGAAAACATAAGCGACCGCATCAGCGAATGGGATAAGAGAGACTCGGCCGGCTACTCCATGCCTCACGGGAAAGATGTACGCGTATTCTCTAATCTTTATTCGAACAACGGAATAGAAAGTACGCGTATATCGGGCTACGTGCAGGATGTATTCAAGTTTCGCACGCCGCAAGGATTATTTACGCTTACGGGAGGTGTGCGCGGAAGCTACTGGACGTATAATAAAGAGTTCATCTTCAGCCCGCGCGCTTCACTGGGCTTTATCCCCAATGCCAATCAGGATCTGACCTTTCGCCTGGCCACCGGCGTTTACTACCAGCCGCCTTTCTACAAAGAACTCCGCATCATAAGCAAAGACAGGGAGGGGAACGACGTGGTAATGCTCAACAAGGGCCTGAAGTCTCAACGCTCTATCCACTTTATACTGGGGGGAGATTATGCCTTCAAGGCTGTGGAACGGAACTTCAGGTTTACAACCGAATTGTATTATAAGAAATTAGACGACCTGAACCCTTATACCGTTGACAACGTAAAGATACGCTACTATGGCGAAAACTGTGCCAAAGGGTATGCTATGGGGATAGACATGAAGTTTTTTGGCGAGTTTGTGCCGGGTACAGATTCGTGGATAAGCCTCTCCTTAATGAAAGCCCAACAAACGATACGCGAAACAACCAAGGCGCCGTTGCCCAATAGCCCCGGCTACAACCTGTCTCTTTTCTTTCAGGATTACTTCCCCTATTATCAACGCATCAAGCTAAACTTACGTGGTATATTATCGGGCCGCCTGCCGGTTACGGCCCCACGCATGGGATACGAAGACGCTTATTTCGAGACAACGCCTTACCGCCGGGTAGACGTGGGAATGTCTTACCAGTATATGAAAAACGTATGGATAGGGGTAGACGTTTTCAATCTGTTCGATATTAGAAATACAAGTTCATACTATTGGATAAGCGACGCCAATAACCAATCGTCTGCCGTACCCAATTACCTTACCGGACGGCAATTCAACCTCCGGCTGATTGTAGATTTTTAATTTACCCGGCAGATCGTATTCCGTAAATAGCAGATAGTGCGGATATTTTGTTTATATTTGACCACATTAATTTTTATACCATAAGCATTATGAAACGATTTTATTTATTATTGGCATGTACGCTCCTTGTTGCTGCCTACTCGCCCGCCCAAAGCAGCGATGAGTATAAATGGAAACCTCTTTTTGGAGCCGGTCTGGCAGAAGCGGCTTTTAATCCCGAAGTATGGAGCGAAACAGACGGAGTACTCACAGCAGCAAAAGACGAAGCGATCTGGACTACGACCGAGTATGAGAACATGGAATTAGACCTGGATTTTAAAAACGACGCCGGAACGAACAGCGGCATCGTTGTCTACTGCACAGACATTAACGACTGGATACCCAACTCGGTAGAAATACAAATAGCCGACGATTACTACGAAAAGTGGAAAGATGGCAAGCCTTACGAAAGATGCGGCGCTATCTATGGACATCTGGGCCCCAGGCAGGATAAGGTGGTAAAGAAACCGGGAGAATGGAATCATATACGCATTAAATGCATCGGGCAGCGCATCACCGTTATCCTGAACGGCAAGAAGGTAACCGAAATGGACATGAGCAAATGGACATCGGGCACAACAAACCCCGACGGCTCCGAGATACCGGCCTGGCTACCCAAACCTTTTGCCGGACTGCCCACAAAAGGGTACATCGGCCTGCAAGGCAAGCACGGAAATGCCACCATCTGGTTCAGGAATATAAAGATTCGCGAGGCGAAATAGGCTTCTTTCTTATTTGATCCTTGTTCCGCTATTTTTATTTATTTCGGAAGCATGTGTGATCACTACTTCTTTAACTCCTGAGCGGATCGCTTCGAATGCGTTTTCAAGTTTAGGCGTCATGCCTCCTTGTATGATGCCTTCTTGTACGTATTGTTTGAATAGTTCGTCTGTCAGTTCGGGGATAACGCTGTTGTCGTTATCTTCGTCTGTCAGCACGCCTCTTTTTTCAAAGCAGAAGATCAGTGTTACATCAAAATAAGGCGCTAACGCCCTGGCTGTTTCGCCGGCTATCGTATCGGCGTTGGTGTTTAATAAATGCCCTTGCTTATCATGCGTCAACGGCGCCAATACCGGGACGATCTGTTGCCGCAAAAGCGACGTCAGGCAGTCGGCATTTACTTTTTTCACATCGCCCGCATAGCCGTAATCAATCTCTTTTACCGGGCGTTTGTCCGAACATATCAGGTTCATATCTGCCCCCGTAAGCCCTAACGCATTTACCCCCAGCGCCTGAAGGCCTGCCACTATATTCTTATTCACCAAACCGCCATACACCATGGTAACGATCTTCAGCATCTCCCTATCCGTAATCCGGCGGCCATTCACCATCTTGGTTTCAACGCCCAGGCGCGACGCCAACTGTGTAGCCGAACGCCCCCCGCCATGAACCAGTATTTTATACCCTTCGATGCCTGCAAAGTCGTGCAACAAACGCCTCAAGGACTCTTCTTCTTCTACAATCTTCCCCCCTACCTTAACCAAGGTTAATTTTTCCATACATACCTATTTATTATTTCTGGGTAAAGATACGAAAAAAAGAAAGATTTATTTACCTTTGCACCATCACGCGGTAGTAGCTCAGTCGGTAGAGCATCAGCTTCCCAAGCTGAGGGTCACGAGTTCGAACCTCGCCTACCGCTCCAAATGGCAAACAGGTAGTAAAAAAGGCTTTGAATGGATATTCAAAGCCTATTTTACTGATTATGTTTTCACCCATTTGGATTTACTTCTTAGGAGGGAAATAACGATCTTTTTCCTTTTTAAGATTTTCAAGTTCTTCCTCTTTCTTACGGGCACGCCCTATCACAAAATCTAAAAGGCTTTGCGAAGGGTGTTTGATTACGTATGTATCTCTATTTTCTCTCATAACTAAAGAATATTTACACTGCAAATGTAATAAATAATTTTCCCTCCTGCAAAGGATATATCTTTCAATATTCTGCTTTGTAGGAATCAATGTTGTTGATCTTTATATATATCTATCGGGATATATATCCTTCGCGTTGGAGAGTAAGCGTCGCTATTCGTTTGATTTGTAAATCCATTTACGGCATAAAATTTATTTGTTCTGCTATTATTCAATGAATCTACTGTTACAAACTGACAACCGGACACTTCAT
>JAISCM010000049.1 GCA_031265595.1 Tannerellaceae bacterium | reverse complement strand
ATGTATTAGCTTGGAGCCTCTTTTGACTACGACGTCTTCCTTTTCCGCCATATCCAGGTATTTCTTTTGCTCTGACCTTAATTCTGTAGGACTGATGATTACCATTTTAAATATACTTTATAAGTTTACTCTGCAAATGTACGCAAAAATGTACGCAAATTAACGGGAAAAGGATTAAAAGAAAATCTGATCGTTGTAATTTGGAATGATTCTGAATAAGGTTGGATTAATAAAAAAGCCCAAGGGTGGGCATATTCGTTATCTACTTACTTATGTAAGGGAATATGCGTAGCCTTTGGGCGTAATCATACTGCAAATATACAAATAAAATAATATTTTGAATAGTCATTTCTGTTCAACTATTAATGGCTATTCAAAGATAGCCGGGTAATCGCCCGGCTATCTTAGTCCCTAAACCAATTCAAAACTGCTTTTTTATCTTCCCGGACGGCCGTTGAAACCCATTTACCAAATCAGCATTACTCCCGGCAGCTACCTGCCCGGCCACATCCTGCGGAATACCTCCCAACTCCGGCATAGTCCCGTTTGCCTGCGCTTCCTCGATTGCCTGCTCATCGCGTTTGATAGATTCCAGAATACGTGTGGCAAACGGAAGCGAGGAGTTTTCAAGAAGCTGTTTCACCGTAATAGCCTGCTTGTCGAACAACGTCATCAGGAAGTCATTCATCACCATCTGGTAAACCGGCGTGTTCGTGCCTTCGGTTACGGAAACATCAATCTCCGCCTGCTGAACCCGTTCGGGATTATAGAACTTGGCTTCCTCGCTATAATCGTTGCCGGCCAGATCAATATATCGGCGAGACGTATAAAACTGCTGTATAGTCTGCATCATTTTATTATCCCGCTTCATCCGGAAGTTCCTGAACGATTCCAGTAATCCTTTAATGTTTAACGATGAATTTTGCACCTGTTGCGCATAAAGCGATGCCGGCGTTCCCGATGCCGGCGCCTTTCCCTGCATGGCCGAATTAACGCCCGATATATCATTGATAAGCTGGATTTGCAGGTTGAGAAGCTCATAATCACCTGCCTGAACCGCCTGCCCGTGATACTGCTTGATTACATTGTCTATGTTTTTGCCCGGTTTGAGCGTGGCAAAAATAACCCCGTTATACCGGATGTATTCATCTACAATCTGTTCGCGAGACATACCTTCAATAGCATCCTCATCCACGATAAGCAAGCCTTTGGCCGAAGCGCCGCGCACAAAGTCTATGGTAGTAAGCGTCCGGTTTATCGCCCGTTGCTGGTCTATAAAGTCCTCTACAAAATTAAACACCTTGCCATGAACCAGAGGATACAGGTTCAATATGTAATTATGCTGTTTGTGCCAGTAAGGCGAACGCCCTTCTTTCAGTACATATCCGTTGGGCGACAAATACCTGTAATACCAATACCGTTCTATCTCCCACTGATATTCGATAAGCAGAATATCTTCCATCTCCACGCCGTTTGCCAAAGCTTCTTCCGTGCGCTGCCGGTTTACATCATCTATCTGAAGTTTATCGGAAAGGGGGCTGTACCACCATTCGCCGTTCAGGGTATCATGGCAGAAATATGCTTCTCTCGATTCTTTTTTCCAGACAAGGATTACCCGGCAAAGGTCGTCGCGTACCGGGGTGTAGAAATCCATATTTTTATTCTGCTCTCCGCCCAGTCCGTTATACTCCTGATACATCCCTTCCATCCGCTCGCCGTAGACAGACTTTATGTTTTGCGCATCCTCTCGGGTTACGGCAAAATTGGCAACCACGTCCTTATAAGTAATATCAAACATCTCGCCGATAACATTCACATCCCACGTCCTGACGTCTTCCACATTTGTATTAAAGAACATCCTGAAAGGGTTGGAACTGTAAACCCATGTGTCCAGTACCTGCTTGGCCGGATTAAACCCATACTCCACCCGCTGCATACACATCCCCGACATCATTAACGTATTAAGGGAAGCCGCATCCAACTCATGTATCTCATTCATCTGGTAGACATATTCAAGGGCAATACTCATCATTTCGCCCACCTTCGCCTCCTTCGGATCACGTACTACGCAAACAGGGCGCGTCTGATTCTGCCGGAACTGCCCGTCAATATTTTTAATAATGGGGCGTATCACATTATTTTTAAGCGGAACCTTCCCCTGATTCATGATATACTTTGCCTCGGTGATACGCCGTCCTCCCGTATCCTGATCGCACACGCTCCTGCCAAAGTCCGGGTTTTTGATTACATCGCCCCATTGGTCTTCATACGCATACATAACCGACCGGCGCGTTTTCCTTCTCACGCTCTCAAGAGACGTCCATGCGTTACACGCCTCCTGCAACACATCGGCAGCAAGGCTCAAGGTCACGGCGAAAGAACTTTTCTTCTTTTCAGGCCTTAATCTCCGGTTAAAAAACTTAGTGTTCTGCATATTCTTTTGTCTTTTGCTGTTTTGATTTTTCGTAATAAAGAACCGCGTCTATCATAAACTGATCTATTACTGTCTGAACCATTTCCTGCATCTCAGGAGATTCATCCCCCGCACTCCTAAGGTCTTTAAGATACTGGTTAATCTCTTTTAAATATTGAAGTCCTTCTTCGGGAATATTATTTATAGCCTTCTCAAATTCGTTGTTTTTCCGGTAGTCCTTGTGAATGAATTCCTGTTCTTCAAGCTTATTCATATATAAATAATACCTTCGTCTGTAATCGGCCATACCTACTTCGGGACTTGCCACACCCACCATTTTCCCGATAATAGGAGCGTCGCGCAGTTCAAAGTCCGTCTTCCCTGTTGCTATCAGGTCATAAGCTGCATCAAGGGCTTTATATGTCTTGTTGCCGAATTTGAAAAGTCCCCCTAAAGTATTTTCAAACACATGCTCCATCTTGGCCGGATTGATATTTACCGCTCCCCTTTTCGTATTATCACCCCCGGATGCCGCGTTCAGCAGTTCCGAAAATTTCACCCAAATCTCTCCCGTCCTTGGGTAAACTCTCCTGTGCTCGGGCTCATACTTGTTATACGGAGTCTTTTTAGCTATCGGTCTTCCCAGCCAGTCCTTATTTTCAACACCAGCCTCATACGTCGGTCTGATACCCGAAGGTACAAGCGGGGCATACGATCCGCCTTCGCTGAACTCGCCCGGGCGAATGGATGCTACATCAATAGGAGAAACATCATTCATAAGCGAACCTGCTATTTCAACGCCTATATTCTCTCCCTGCATGCTACCCATCAACTTGGAAGCCGTCATTTCGCCCATTCCATAAAAAGCACGGAATACATGAGGCAGGGGAAGCGTGGCGTATCTGTGCCAACCCAGCGGTATAATCAAATTACTCCGCCTCACATGCTCGGGTATCTGGTCATAATAACTCATCTTCTTATCATCATCATAACCCATAAACGTTCTTGCAAGGAAAGATATAGCGGCTCCGGCTGCATAATAGGCCGATGCTGTCATAACCATTGCCTTCTTATGCTTTTTTGCCGTCTGCCAAACCGTATCTACCCCCTGTATGGATGCATTGAAAAACATCCATCCCGTCTGGTAAAACTTTGCGCTTATCGAAATTCTTTTCAAAAATGGAATTTTACTAAGTCCGGGTAAATCGAGGTCTTCTATGGAAACTGTTTCGCCCGATCCTTTTTTATTAAAATTACCGGTTATATTCTTTGCATCAAGGACAGACTTCATTATGCTGCGCCCGTTCTCCCGGCTTGTAATATAGGTAGCAAGTCTCGTGGCTCCTTCCGTCACGCGCCCTACATTTTCCATAGCCTTTCCAAGTGCGGATGATTCCATTTTCTGCAAAAGGGATTTCTTTCCTTCCAGTTCCCGCTTAATTTCTCTCGCCGTATCCTCAAAATCCTTTAATACGGCATACCCCGTTTCACCTCCGTTTTTGATGAACTCGTTCATGTACCGGTCGATCGGGTTGTTCATATCCTGTTTGCCACTTAAAAGCCTGTGGTAAGCGCCTACGGCCGTCGGCAGGTTCTTGTCGAATTGCAACGTGTAGGCGGCTCCATTGTTCATAAGGTGCAGCATATTTGCCTGCCCTACGTCACGTACCGCATTTGACCATAGAATAAATTCAGGATTCCACTTCGTGTTGGCGGCAGACATAAACCTGTTTATGCCGGAGATTAAGTTAATGAGATTACTGTCAGGAACGTCCTGTTCTCCGTTTATAGCCTTGGCTATCTCCGGGTTGGTAAACGTCAGCACGTATTTTTCGCCAAGCTCGTAAACCGCCACCTGCCTTTCCTTACGCTGGTAAGGTGTTAACGGTTTATCGGATTCGTGTTCCGTGCGCGTAACTCTCGCCTTCCCGGAAGCAAGCAGTTCATCCGAAGGTTTGCCCGGAACTTCCACCCATGCTTCCTGTCCCGTTTGAGGGTCCATTTGCAGGACTTCATACACCTTATCAATTGAATAAAGCCCCGGCAATTTGTTGTTGGCCACCAAGTTCTTTAACGACTGCTTCATCTTGTTTTTGTTCGCCCTCATAATCTCGGAATCAGCAAGCATTTTAATGAAAGGGATTGGATCAGCCGATTCCGATTCACGGCCTTTCGCCTCTTTCAATACATCCTGATAAGCGGGTATATCCGACTTGTCTGCCTCTTCCCATCCTCTTAAAGGCACATAGTAATCGCTCTTGTCTTTCAATCCTTTATGTTTGGAGGGCGTAATCAGGCCACCTTCAAAGCCTATATCAAGTATCTTATTGGTAGCCGCCTTGATACTTCCCCAATAATTATCTATAAGCTTTTTATCCACACTCTTTTCAAACTCAGATATAAATTGCTGCACGCCTGCATCATCCGGCGTATAGCCGAGCCTTTCCACGATAGGGTAAATACCCGAAAAATCCTTGCTGTTATCCGCCTTTTTTTGTTTTCTCATCCGCTCATTGCGGAAAGAGCCATGTTTTACTTTCGTGTAAACCGTCAACCGCTCTGCCGGAATATCCTTAGAAATTATCGCTCTCGTGGCATCGTATATGTCTTTCATCTCATTATCCTCAAACTCTCTCATTTGCCCTTGATTTATGGGCTGGATTACCTGAGAATTGAAAGAAGCCCTTTCATGTTCCTTTAATTTCTTTCCGGTAGCTTTTTCAACCGTTTCCTCCAAGACCACGACGGGCTGATACCGGTCTGTGAACGCCCGTCTTAGTTTTCCAAGCTGTATCCTTTTGTCGAGCGAGTCGCTGTATTTCTTGTTGATATCTTCTTCCGTCTCCTTTTCGCGGTACAGCGTTTCTCTTATCTCCCCGTCCAGAGCAGCCTTTTGTATCATCGTCATCGGAGAATCTCCCTTTTGCAGCCTGTTCTTGGATTTCCAAAGCAGATACGTGATATCATTATCCGTCATCTGAAGATTAATCCCCATCGAACGGAAAAACTCCTTAACAGCCGAAATGATACGGTTAAAAACTCCCGGGCGGTCAACGCCATTCTCCGCTATCCCGGCAAGATATTCCTCGGTAGCAACCCGCACGTCGCCGTTATAGTGATTCCCGAGACCGAAAGCAGTGTGCACAATCTCTTTACGAACATCCTGCGGAAGATTCTTAAATACGGTATCCATCATATCATCAAACTTATCTCCCAAAAGCCCCCGCAATCCCTTATGCCCTACCACCTCATGCAATACCGTAGCCTGTGCATCCGCCGCGCTTCCGGCATTAGGCAGAACAATCACCACTTCGCCCGTCTTAGTGTCATACCATCCCTTGGAGTTACGTTTCCGCTTCTCGGTCTGCGGATCATCGTCTTTTATCTCATCCGTATTGTGTATGATCCGTACAGGCGTATTTAGATTATCCGCCAACTCGTTCACCTCCGAAACAATTTTCCCCTCGGAAGGCGTTGGATTCTCCGAAATACTTGTATCTTTGTTCTGTGATTCGGATACCGAAGCGTTGTTATTCGCATTTTCTACATCGGGGAGATTTGCATTATCAATCAAACCGCCATCTTCTTCGGAGACGGCATTTGAATATGCAAGTGTCCCCGCTCCTTTTTCAGGAGTTTCTATCTCCATTACTTCATAACTATATGCTTTGTTGTTCCCTGTCTGGTATGCTTTTACGGTAATTTTTACAGGATAGTTCTCGTCTTCATAGTTTATTGCTCCATACAAACGCTGTATTTCTTTTATGTCAATATTATCGCCCCTGTCCTGTTTCGTTTCCCTCAATACGGCCGTTTCAATAAGTTTAGGCAATTGTTTAAGCGAGGACAAATGAGCGTCCAGATTAACACTTTTACCAACCGCTTTCTCGCTCAAATATTTGTCAATAGCCGTTTTCGATACGCTGATATCCTCATTGGCATTTGTATTATGATAAGTTCCGGTGATATTTTCTTTTGCCCAAGTCCTTGCTTCTGCTATATTTTTGAAGTCATGTTTGGGTGTTTCAATAATTTCCAACCCTTCCAAAGAGGAAAGGCTTTCCGCACTCTGTTTGTTATTATCCAAATTTCCCGAAGCGCCGTCCCTGAAACGAATGTCATTATTATCCGGGCTGAACTCCCCGTTATTGCCAGTTGCTGACTTGATTTGGTTGGGGTTTTTAACAGAAACATAGCTGCCGTTAGTCCCGTCTGTTCCTTCGGTGATAAATCCGCCGGCAGCCGGCTTTCTTATATTTATAAACGCCTCTATAATTCTACCGCCCCTTGTCTTCGCATAATCAATATCTTTAGCAAAGAAAAATGCCCTGTCATTGGAGCTTGTATTGACTTTATCAATATCAAATACAGTAAATTTATTTATAGGATGCGTCCCGTGATAAACCACAAGCGGCTCTCCGTTCTCATCCACTACTTTAGAAGCATTATTAGGGCTGCTCTCCCAGTCGCCGAACCACTTCTTAAACGCCTCCGTTCGTACCTGCAGCCACTGCTGTTCATTCAGGTTGGTATCTTTCCCATTAGGGGCTTTCATAAACGTGCCGTCTTCAATAGAACGCTGTTTTATTTGTTCCATCTCCGACAATTCACCGTCCTTAATCCTTATATCTCCCGGAAGTTTAGAGTTTTCCGAAGTATATTCGCTTTGCGGCTCCATAAATCCCTCATTCGCGAAACTAATGTGTTTGTTTATAATATCAGCGTCTTGCTGTATTTCAAGAACATCCAACAGCTTGGTGTCTGCTCCTTTAAGATTCGCATTTATCCTGTGAACAACATCTTTTGTTATACTCCCGTTACTTGCAAGTATTGCATATTCTCCGTGTCTGCCAATTTCAGATATAAGCAAACCGGATATTTCCTCAACGGATAAATTGGGATCAATAAGAAGGTAACGATTAATAGCATTCGCATTGTCCAATATCATAGCCTGTATTTTGGGTACGGCTCCCCGTTTTTGTTTACTGAGAAATTCCGCTACATCTCTTGAATCACGGATTCGCGTCTTTTCAGAGAAAGGAGTATAAAGTTTTTGCCGGTCAAACTGATAAACAGGAACTTCAAATGATTCGGCGCCCGGATTTTCTTTATCCAGCGTATTGACCATATTCTCATTAAATTCGACATACTGCCCTGAATCAAGATTTATTATTACGGAAGGATGCGCCGTTTTCCCTGACAGGCTTAAAGCGCGGGACAAACTTTTGTGTATCTCTATATCCGGGCGGGAGGCGATTAAATTCCCTGATGGATGATTGTGCACCATAACAACCCCGCTTGCCCCAAATTCATCTGCTGCGGCAACAATCTGTTTAACATCAACTATAGTCTGGCTGGTTCCTCCGGTTCCGAGATAAAGAACCGAATAAGAACCGTCCTCTTTAATGAGAACAGCAAAAGCGTTTTCCGTGGCTGCCGATTCAAGATTCTTGAATAAGAATGCCACATCGGCGGAAGATTTAATCCTGGCAGGCCCGGTTAATTTATCTCCCATAAATGTAAGGCTGCCATTTTCCGTCAGTTGTCGCTCTACAAAAGTCTTATCATTTGACGCCTCTTTATAACCGGCTTTTTCTCTGACTTTTGCCGTTTCTGTATCAGCAGGCATCACGCTTACGTGGTCAGTCGGAGCGTCCCAATTCAATTGAAGCTGCGTAGGTGTATTACCAAACAGGGTCGGCTCCGAAACGATTTGCCCGGATTGACTGGTTTTATGTTCCGCAAATCTCTCTCGTCTTACGCCTTCCTTTGTAGCCCATTCACGAAAATCGTCCATAGTTGTTTCGGTAATATCTCCCAGCCCCTGCCAGCCTTCTGAATAATTTGACAGATAAGCCTCTTTTGCCTGTTCGATAGTATCAAACCCAAGCATTACCTTATGCTCATCAAATTCGCCCGTTTCAGGGTTTATCTGATCTACAACAAATACATTACTGCTATTTGGGTTATCTCCGACAAATACATCTATATGGTCGCCATCCTTACCCTCGGTTCCACGGATATACCCATAGGTATTATTCATTCTGACGCTCCACTTTTTCCCCTTTTGGTCAACGCCCGAACGTGTGGAGCCTTTAGGATTTTCAATGGTAATATCAAGGCCCTGTATGCTTACATGCCCCATTTTATAATTGCCGGCTTCTTTCTGTGCTTCGGAGGGATTGGTATTTACTTCAGCCTCGGCCTCTTTAATATCCTGCTGCTTGGCTACAGTATTGATAAGGTCAATAACGTTTGAGGGACGCTCGCCAGCCGGTTTTTCCTCCTCCTGTTTATTTATTTCCTCTTCTGATTCCACCTGCTGTTTTCTTGTATTATACAGCATGTTTATATATTTCTCCAATTCACTTTTCGACAAACCGGGTTTTCCTAAAGTATAGGCGCTCCCATCAAAGGGATCGGTATATTCGGTCTGCGGATACCCTTTCTCCTCCCGGATGGACGACAGGCTTTGTTGCCGTAATTCTTCTATCCGGGAAAGACGCGCGTCTTTTTCTTCCGGTTGATTATTGTCGGTTGAACTGTTTTGTATTTCTTCCCCAATATTTTGTTCATTTTCAATATCATTTGAATTATTTGACGTATCTTCGTCGGTAGAAATAACGCCTGTGTTTTGCGGAGTAGCTGTGTCGTTCCGCGGTCCGGTTTCGGAATTAACAACGTCTGTACTACTGTTAGTAGATATAGGCGTTTTCTTTTCAAAGGCTGTTAATAACCACGTTTTTTTCTGATTATCCCATTCCAAGCGCACAGCCGCCTGATATTTATCCGATTCGAGTTGTACCCTGTTCTCGGTTCTTTGAGTAACCTGCATCTCTGAAAGGATTTCCTGTAGGTTATCCAATACTTCGGGGTGGAATTTTGCAATTTTAGAAAGTCCATATCCGTCGCTTTGTTTTGTTCCAACTTTTCCCCAAACCAAATCAATATCACCAATTTCAGGATGATGCAATGCCCCCAATGCCTCTCCTTCTTTAGTTCGAGAAAGAAACTCAATCGCCTCCTTTGCTTTTCCTTTGAACTGGTCATAAATATTTCCAAACGCACCTTTCCCTATCGGTGTAATTTCGGTTTCAACAATCGGCTGCTCTTCTTGTGCATTAACCCCTGATTCTGACAAATTGCTTTGTTCACTCGTCGTTATACCCTCATTTTCGGTCTGAATTTCTGACAAATTGGTAGCAATTTCAGCTTCAACAGGGATTTGTTCGGCAGCAGGCGTCGTTTCTACGATTGGTGCAGTTGGTGCCTGTCTCGCCAAAATACCCCATATGGGACGTTCAAACGGATTATTTGTCTGTTTAGGAAGTTGCACAAGCTCGAATTGCAGGTTATTATCCTCAAAGTCACTGTTTAATTTTTCTACATACTTTCTTGCTTTTTCAATATCCGATTTGGGATACTGTTTGTTTAAAGAGAATGTACCGTCTCCATTACTTACAGCCTGTACCGACTCGTCTATATCAAAAACTTCACCCTGAGGTATTAATCCGGTCTCTCCCTGTGGAACTGATTCAATAGGCGCCTGTTGCATGTTATTGTCAACAGGATCAACAGGGTTATTAATAGGGCTAACCTCATCAAGGGAAAACACAGCATTCGTCCCGTCTTCAAGGACTACGATCGGCTTTCCTTCCGGGGTAAACTGCGTAATCCTGCCTTTCCCATTCGGAGTCGTCACCTCATCGCCCATCTCCGGTTTATAAGTTGTATTGCCATCCGTAGCCGCAGTTTGTCCGGGTGTTCCCACAACTGCTGTTCCGTTTGCCGGCGCTTCAACCTGTTGCTCTTCCCTTGATATGATAGTTTCTTCCACTCCTTCCATAGCTGCCGTATAAGCATCGGCAAGCGAAGTCTGGGAAATCAGCGAATCAAACATATCGGGTGTTCCCATTTTGCGGCTCCCGTTCTCATCAATATAATATAAGGTAGAGGACGATTTATTCTTGTCAATATTCCCCTCGCTATCGAAAACAGGAACTCCGCCAACAATATACACCGGATTGTCAGAAAAATTAGACTTCACGGCGACAACAGAGCCTGTTAGTGGGTTGGAATGTTTGGCTATTTCTTCCTGGGCAACTATTTGCTCTTGTTTTATATTATCCTTAATTGAGCCGATATACCCTTCGTATTGAGCCTGACGAACCGCATAATTGATAAGGTTTATTTCGTCTTGGGCTGTAATATCTTTATCTTGAAACTCAAATACATCTATAATTTGAGAGAGAAATTCCCCGCGTTGTTCAATGGGCAAATTGGAAAGTGAAGTTTTGAATTGATTAAACTCCTCTTCGTTGTTGAATAAGTTGCGTATACTATTTGTTGCCGCGTCATAATCCTGCTTAATCTTTCGTTTTTGGGGTGCAGCAGATAGGGCGCCAGTGGCCGTAAACGCTCCGCCCATGGCCGCAACAGAAATTAAAGTAGTAAGCTGTTGTTTCGGATCAATAAGATCGGACAATTCATTATCGCCAACCAATAAGGCATTAAGCCCGGTATTAACCTGTTCTTCCAGAAACTCCTCAATTGTCCCGTTGAAGCCTACGCGCTTCATTATCTCTTCGATCCCTGATAGAGCATTATTTTTCTCGATGGTATTCAATAATCCGCCAACTCCCGGTATCTTTTTGGACACATTTCCTATCCTACCGGCCAATCCGTGAAACGCCGGCCCACTCATTTCGGAGAGATTTTCTATCATGCTCGAAAGATAACCTTTGCCTATTGCCTCCGGGGCGGACATTCCTCCTTCTGTGCCGGCAAAAGTTATGCTCCCGTTTTCGTCAATTTCCGGTTTTACTTCGCCAAGCATCCTGTCGGTGATGTTCGCGCCGGTAGTTCCGGGTTGCAAAGCAGTCATAACAGCCGATTTTTCAGTCGCTGCGGCTACCCTTGCCGTATTTTTCAGTACAGAAGTCGCAATCTTATTGCTAACGCCTTTCTTTAGTATATGCTGAAAGATTTTAGGCATAGCTTTGCTTAGCAGGCTTGCTCCTGCGGCAACCGGAGCCGTAGCAGCGAACTGGAGCATAAACGGTATTGATTCGGCTGAACCGGAGCCGGCTTGTTGCCATGCCGTCAAATCACCGGCATAATACATCTTTGCCGCCGCGTTCAGAGCAGCCGCTTCAAGTAAATCCTGCTCGCGTTCTGACAGGCTTTCAATTCCTTCCTTGTCAGCTTTCTTAACAAGATTAAAAAGTGTCACATTATTCTCAATGTCGGCTATCCCGAAAGTCCATAACTTTTCATTAGAGATAGAACGCCCGAAACTTTTTCCAAACTGGCTTAACTCGCCGTCTCTTGTTTCTTTGGATGCTTTAACCAAATTTTCAGCTTCACGCAATTCTCTTTCGGTAGTGGCCCTTTCTTTATAAGCTTTTTCCTCTTCACTTATATCGCCTACCATCCCAAAAGGAGTAAGACCTGAATTTCCGAGAAATGGCAAGGATGTTCCTTTCCCTTGTTTTCTTCGTTTTTCTTTTAGCTGCTCTTCAAAAAGAAGTTTTTGCCCCTCAACGCCCATGTTTTTAACATTGGTCGCTGCGCCGGTCATGGCATCAACGGTAAGATCATTATAATACTTAGTCATCTCTGCCTTCTCTTTATCGGTAATAGGGAGAGTATCTTTTATTTCGAGCGTGGGCGTTCGTCTTTCTGTAATACCATCAGAGTTATTCTCATCGACATTATCCATGAAATATTTATCAACCTGCGTATCTATTTGCTGGTCGGTTATTTTATCGTTTGTCCTTAGCTTGCTTAAATCTAATGCCATTACCGTATCTTTTTAATTATTTCTTTTATCTCTTCTTTGCTAAGCCCTTGTTTGTGTAAATAATCCGTAAGCCCGCCTATGGCTGCATTATCATCAGGAGATTTGTCAATTATATTTTGCATATCCGAAATCTGCTTGTTTGAAAGGTTGGGCGCTTTGCCGGAATACGGTTCCGGACCAATTGGCGGTTTTGTCCCGGTCGATGGATTTTCCCCATTTGCATTCGCAGACTCACTTTTATACCATTGATTGATGAACTTTTCAGCCTCAACGGCAAGTTCCGGGAAATCCTGCATCCTG
>JAISCM010000036.1 GCA_031265595.1 Tannerellaceae bacterium | reverse complement strand
TCTGAGATGAGTGTGGTTACTTCGGTGGAGCGCATGGTGTACGACGTCTCGGGGTCGAACACCACTTCTACCACCTCTTTCTTTTCTTTGGAGCAAGAGGCCGATAACAAAAGAAGCATAACAACTATCACGGGAATAGTTGTTATGCCGTTCGTATTCGTTTCGCGATGAAAGCGATTCATACAAGATTATCTGACAAGCGTGCGTTCGCCGATCCAGCCGCCAATGGTGATGGCTTTTCCTTTTTCAAGATCGGGGTGCATGAAGATCTCTTCCGTAGAGGGGAAGTAGGCGCGATAACTGTTTATTAGCTTATTGGCCTCTTCCGCTGCGCTTGCGTCTACCTGCCTTGCTCTTTCAAATTTGTCTACGGCAGCATAGTATACCGTCTTTTTAAGAACCGGGTCTGTGTATACGCTCCCGGCTGTGGCGGCATACATCTTGCCGATCAGCAAATAGGGGCTTCCGTTATTAGGCGTAATTTCCAATGCTTTCTGGCAATATTGCCTGGCCTTGGAGTAATTGTTTTGTTCGAACAGCAATAAGGCGATCATATAATAGTCGTCGGCCTTCACATCATTCTCTGTTTCCATGCCGGCTGCTTCTTCAAAGAGCGAGATAGCTGCGTTATAGTCTTTTTTCTTCACCGCCTGCCGGGCTAATCCCATGGCCGATTCCGAGGTTGGCTCCAGGGCGTAGGCATACTCGGCGGCAGCAAAATAAGCTTCTATTTCGTTGCAGCGCATTCTTCTCAGCAGCGTGATGGTTTCTTTCAGGAAAGCCAGGTTGTCTTTGTTTTGCTGGATCCTGTCGGCATATAAGTTCTGCAATGTTTCGCAGTCGGCGGCGCCGCTCTGGGCAAAGCCGGTGTCCAGCCCTGTCTTCAATGCCTGAAGCGTTTCTACATCTTTCTCGTTGCCGGCCGCTTTAGCCGCTGTCAATTGTGCATCCAGTATGGCCGACGCTTTCAGGTAATCCTGGATGTAGCTGTCTTTGTGATTTTCGTCGCCCGTCAGCAGTTGGTTGGAGGCAAGCATATAATACGATACTGCCAGCGCTTCCGTTTTGTTGCCCGCTTCGTCTACCACTTCCTTTGTCCAGGCATACATCACTTTCGGGTCTGCTTTTTCGCCTTTCAACTGGAAATAGTCCTGTACCTTACGTGATACGATCCAGTCTTTCCCGTAGCGGTTGTCGTCGCCAAAGTACTTGATACGCTGATCGTATACCCCCATTAATTTGTCTATTAAGGCGTCTCTTTTTGCAGGATCGGTTTCATTCGCAATTTCCCAGCTTACAATGCGTGTGCCATACAAATAAAGGTCTTTTGTAGACAACGGGCATTCGTCGTAAGCAATCTTCCAAAATTCGTAAGCATCCTTGTAATTTCCGGCTTTCGCATAAGGAATAAACAGGCTGATGTTCGTAATACAGCGAACACTGTCCTGGCCGGAGCCAAACTGCGTACCGGTATCAACGCCCTTTTGTGCGTATGCAGAAGACGCCCCAATTAAGCATCCGGCTGCAAGAAGAAATACTTTGATTTTCATATCTGTCTTAATTATTTAATGTTTATATCAAAATGGGTTTAATCAACTTTAAATTTAAAGAACCATCGTTCGTTGAACGTATAATTAATCGTAAAACGGAAATGTTGCTCATCTATTAACATCCTTGTTTCCGGCCTGATCTTCACATATTCAAATGCTACATTCAGGTAAGAACGGTTGTCTACCAACGGCAGGCCCAGACCGACGCTTGCCCCGTATTCGTTATAGCTCGAATTGTTTATCCGCAGATATGAATTACTATAATGAACACCGGCGCGGTATTTTATGCGGTTAAAGAAGGCCCTGCTTTGATAATCGGGAATAAATTCGCCGCCGGCTGCCAGGCGTATCCGGTTTTTAAATTCGTTCGACTTATCAAAAAAGCGGGCTTGCCCCCAGTTTTCATATAAAAAGTCGGCAGCCAGGGTCATTTTGTTTTGTTTTACATAAGATATGCCCAGTCCGAGGGAATGAGGTATGTCGAATGCCTGGTTTCGGGTGGTATCACCTTCCAGCGGGACGTTGTTTATATTCGTAAACACATCGTACGAGGTAGTATTCAACTCCACTTTAGGAGAATAAGCCACTCCCAGCGTGAAGCTTTCCCTTGCGCTGAACGGATGTGTGTACTGAAGCCCGAAATCCATCTTAACGTCTCTCACTTCCAGTTCTTTTAAACGCTTCGTAGTATTACCCCCTCCGGTGGTGATCAGCAATGTCTGGCTATGCGAGATATGCCCGAACAAATACCCTATATTGGCTCCGGCCGAAAGACGCTTCTTCCATATATCTATAGACACGCCGGCGTATACTTCGTTTAATCCGCCTGTGCCGGAAAATTGCTCGGTATAATCTACCGCCTCCGTTTTAGCGGAGCCATAGTTGTAGCCTACGAAAGAATAAGGCAGAAGCCCGGCGCTTACGGCTATCCGGCGATGTACCGGAAACTGTAGGGCGATGTATTCTACATTGCCATTGAGCCTGCGCTCGTTATTAACGCCATCACTAAACCACGACATCTGCCCGGCTACACCAAAATCGAAGATAAACGTAAGCGAATCCATGCTTGTATACGAAGCCGGGTTCATCGGGTTTATCTGTTTGTTCGAACGCAAGCCATATCCTATGCCCCCCATTGCCCGGCCCGCTCCAAAGGAACGGTTGGCTAATTCACCATAACCATATCTTGTGTAGGGTGAGTTAGTGTTGTTTTGGGCCGGTACTACCCATGGGATGGCTAAAAGAATGCCAACTACTATTACTACTCTCTTTATTTTCAGCATTATACTCTAAAATTCGATTTAATCCTATCAACACTAAATTAATGTTTGCAAAGATGATGTTTTTTAGTCGTTTGGCAAAATAATTCGTATGGCCGCCTGTTAAAAAAACCAAAAGTTCAGGATATTTCAGACGTAGATCATTGATGTAGCCGTCCATTTCGTAGCAAATTCCATTTACAACCCCCGCCTGGATAGCCGTTTGCGTACAATTCCCCAGAAAGGGAACCGTCTCCGTTTCTTCTACCAGCGGGAGCTTTCGGGTGTAATAATTCAATGCTTTGAAGCGGGTAGCCATGCCGGGCGATATATTCCCGCCCAGGTAAACGCCCGTGGCTTCTATCAATTCGTAGGTAATGGCGGTACCTGCGTCTATCACCAGGATATCCCTTCCCGGCTCCAGGTAATGAGCGCCTACGGCAGCGGCCAGGCGGTCTTTGCCCAATGTTTCGGGCGTTTGATACTGTACGTTTAGCGGCAGGGGCACTTTTTCATCAAGCAGGATAAAGCGGCTGAGCCTGCTTTCAAGGAACGACAGCGTTTCGCGGCCGGTACCGGTTACAGTAGACATGATCCCGTGCTCCAGGTTGTACTTCAGGAAAAGGAAGGCTATATCCGATACGTTAAAATCGTCGTATAGGAAAGATGTTTTCAGATGGCCGTTTTCAACGACAGCCACTTTGGTAGTCGTATTTCCCTGTTCAATAATAAGATTCACCTGTTTGTGTCTTTTTTTTTGCAAAGGAAAGCAAAAATAATGAATAGTTGCCCCATCCTGTTTAGTTTTTCCACACAAAAAAAGCAACGCCCCGCCCTGCCGCCATTGCCGCCACGATCCGGTAGGGGAATTGTTGACGATGCAAATGTACAACTGCCAAAAAGCCGTTTGTCCCTTGTTGTCGGTTGTTATCCATTGATGTCCCTTGATGTCGGTAGTTCCCTGTATTATCACGCTCTGCTGTGGTTGTTTTTTAATGCGTTTGAGTCATCATAATGCTTTCGTCAGATCATCATAATGGTTTTCCCAAACCATCATAATGCTTTTGGCAAGGCATCATAATGGTTTCCCGGAAGCATCATAATGGTTTTCCGGAAGCATCATAATGGTTTCCTCAGTGCATCATAATCGTTTGCCCGAAGCATTATGATGGTTTGGTGAATACGGTATGATGATTTTTTTTGTTTTCACTTAGGTGTAAATACTGACAGGAAATCCCCTTTTAAATTAAAATTAATTCCATCCGAGATTTTTTCTTTTTCTTTTTTTTTCTTTTTCTTGTTTTATATTATTTATATTATATATTTTATATTATTTATATTATATATATTATTTATATTATTTATATTATTTGTGGGGTTTTCATGTGAGGAAACCTCTGTTTTCTGGGGGTAAATACCGAGTTTATTGGAGAAAACCCGGGTTTTGTTGGAGGAAACGTTTCCGTCAGGTTTACAACTTACACGGATTACGCGGAATCTAACGGAATTAGTCTGAAATAGAAATCCGTGCGGTTCCGCATAATCTTATCTCCTAACTGAATGAAAAAGAAGCCACTTACACTAAAAATCATGTTAAATCATAAAAATCAAAAGGAATCCAAAAAATAAATATACCTTTGTACGATCATATAAACAACGCAAGCAAGCAATATGTTAAAACAAGGCATCCTCACCATCTGGCTCATAAGCGCCACGCTCACAGGTACAATACAAGGGCAGAACCCTACGCTGTGCAGAACTGGCTTTACATGCGAAATCAGCCAGTCAGCCCATTGGGGCCATGCAAAACCCGTTATCACGGCCATTTATCCGTATTCGCCGGCCCAGACGGCAGGCCTTAAGATCAACGACATTATCGAATCTATCAACGGCATACCCGTAGCCGATATACCACCCGAAGAGATACCGGCGCTACTAAACCCTGCCGGAAAGAGCGAAATAAATCTTACCGTCACGAACGTTGAATCGTCAAACAAACAGATCGTTGTAGGGATAGAGTGCAAACGTACCGATGCCATCACCGAAGATCAGTTGGCTTCGGCATTTGCCATGTACAGCCTCGAAAGCACGGCCGAACGCCTCTTTACCTGCCCTTTCATCACTACGGCGACTGCTGATACCATCGATTTTGCCTTCTTCCGCACCTTTGCCTTTGCACCCATCGACCCCGACAACCAAAAGATAGAAGAAGCCATCAACGCTTTTATCGAAAAAGAACTCCGAAAGAAGGGCCTGGCCGTGGATGCCGCAGACCCTGATATGATGATACAAACGTATTACTACTTCAAGAAAAACCCCAATTACCGGGGCGAAAACAAAGTAGTGGTAAACCGTCAGCCTACGTATCGCTATGACCTGGCGCTGAACCGGATGCAGAAGTTCCCCTTCCTCAGCCACTCAGTAGCCGAAGCCGAAGCGCAATACCTGTTGCAACTGGGCTTCCGCCTGGTAGACCAACGGTTTAACCATGGGCGCATCCTCTGGGAATGTGAGGCAAACGAGCTACTCGACGCTCCCTTCCGCCTGGAAAACTATGCACAGACGCACATCCCCCTCATGTGCATGCAATACCCATACACCAAGTATA
>JAISCM010000267.1 GCA_031265595.1 Tannerellaceae bacterium | reverse complement strand
GGGATTCGATTCTTTTACATATCTTAGGGCGAATTTAATGGATTGAGGAATGAAAAAGGAGAAGTATCATATTGAATACGTTTTTGACACCGTTTCGAGAAGGAGTTTATGGAATCATCTCACTACGCCGCCAGGGCTGGCATCGTGGTTTGCTGACGATATATCGGTCAATGATAATAAGTATATCTTTAAATGGGATAAGCAGGAAGAAGAGGCGGAGGTGGTATCGATAAAGCCGGAGATGAGCGTCCGCTATCATTGGGTGGCCGAAGAAGACGACGCTACTTATTTTGAGTTCCGTATCCATATAATAGAGCTAACCGGCGGCACGGCCCTTGAGATAACCGACTTTGCCGATCCGGATGAAAAGCAGGATGCTATTGAATTATGGGATTCTCAGATTATTGAATTAAAGCGTACGTTAGGTATTTAGAATACCATTTTTTCACTATTTTTGCCCCTTCAATATTAGGCAATGCTGAAAATTAAGCGACTATATACGTTTATGCTGCAAACATTCCTGCCGTTGTTCATTATGACGTTCGGTATATGTTTGTTTATTGTGCTCATGCAGTTTATATGGAGGTATATAGACGATATGGTAGGGAAGGGGCTTGATATGCTGGTGCTGGGCGAAATGTTTTCGTATGCCGCCCTGATGCTGGTGCCCATGGCGTTGCCTCTGGCTATCCTGTTGGCTTCGCTTATGACTTTTGGTAATTTGGGCGAGCGCTTAGAGTTGCTTGCTATGAAGTCGGCAGGCGTTTCGCTTATCCATATTATGAAGCCGTTGATTATTTTTATCGGGCTTGTCAGCGCCGGCGCTTTCTTTTATCAGAACAATGTGATGCCCGTTGTGCAGGTTAAATTCTATTCGCTGCTTTACTCCATGCGGCAGAAATCGCCCGAGCTGGACATTCCCGAAGGCGTTTTCTTCTCAGGAATCACCAACTATAATGTATATGTAAAAGATAAAAGCGATAAGAGCGGCCTGCTGAAAGACATAATAATTTACGACTACTCGGAAGGTTTTAATAATACCCGTGTATTCGTAGCCGATTCGGGCCGGCTGAAAATGTCATCAGATAAGCTATTCCTTGTTTTAACCTTATATAGTGGCGAATCATTTGAAAACTTGCAGAAACAGTCTGCTTCGATGCAGAGCAAGCAGGCCGTTCCGTACAGGCGGGAGAATTTCCAAAGCAAAGAGCTCTTTATTGAGTTTGATGCCAACTTTACCCGGACAGACGAATCCTTCTTTCAAAACAACTACATCGGTAAAAATCTGGAGAACCTGCAAACGTCTATCGACTCCATGTCAATGCGTCTCGACAGCATGCGGGAAGTAAATGCAAACAGCGTATACACAGCTTCGTACAAAAGAGTATTCCCAGGCGCCCCCCAGCGGGGAGCAAAAGAAGGCAAAACGAACGTACCGGCAGACACGCTGGTATTGAATTTCGACAGTCTGTACCTGGCGCAACCTGCCAGCAGCCGGGTATCCCTGCTTACACGAACGAAATCATCCCTGGAGTATTTAAAATCGGACAACTTCTTTAAAGCTGCCGTTATCGGCGATGAATCGTTAAAGATGAGGCGGCACCTTACCGAATGGCACAACAAATTTACCGTATCCTTTGCCTGCCTGGTATTCTTCTTTATCGGAGCTCCTTTAGGCGCTATTATCAGAAAGGGAGGACTGGGTACGCCGGTTGTGCTGTCGGTTATTTTGTTTATCTTCTATTATGTGATCAATAATATTGGTTTCAAGATGGCGCGCGACGGCGTTTGGCTTGCCTGGGAAGGGATGTGGCTTAGTTCGGTAGTACTGGCTCCTTTGGGCATCTTCCTTACCTATAAGGCGGTGAACGATTCGGTTATCCTGAATGCCGATACCTATCTGAATGCCTTAAAGAACCTCATCGGCAGACGCTCTACCCGGAAGGTAGAGAGGAAAGAGATCATTATTTACAGCCCGGACTACCAACGCCTGGTTTCACGCCTTACTGATTTAGCCGCTAATTGCCACAACTACCTGAACCGCCAGAAGCGTTGGATCAACTATTTCACCTACTGGAAAGAAGGAGGGAAAGACCCCATCGCCGAGCAACTGGCCTTAGAGATGGAAGACATTGTAGAAGAACTGTCGAACTCCGACCAGAATTTAGTATTGAATAAACTAATGGACTACCCTATTATCGGAGGATACAAACAATTGGGCGCCCACCTTAACAAGCACGTAAGCAGGCTTATTGCTTTCTTTTTCCCCATCGGGCTACTTGTTTACTTCATTGCCACCTACCAGCGCAAGCTATTACGGCAAGACGTTCATACGGTAATGAAGGTAAGCCGTGAGCTAAAGGATATGATCAATTAAATCCGTATACCATGAATAAACACTTGATTTCCCGCAGAGCTTTTCTTCGCCACACAGCTTTTGGGACGGCTGTTGTAGTGCTTACTCCATTTACTTCTATTATTGCCAATGTGCCACAGCCGGCATGGGCGGCAGGCGCTTCCGGGTATCGCTTCCGGATGGTAGGGCATGGGCATATTGATCCGGTATGGCTTTGGCGATGGGCCGAAGGCGTTTCGGTGGTGCATAGTACCTTCCGCTCGGCGCTCGACCGGATGAAAGAGACGCCGGGGATGGTATTTGCCTGTAGCTCGGCCCAGTTCTACCAATGGGTAGCCGATAGCGACCCAAAGATGCTGGAAGAAATACGCAAACGCATCAGGGAAGGCCGCTGGAACGTAGTAGGCGGCTGGTGGATAGAGCCGGATATGAATATCCCAAGCGGCGAAGCCATGGTAAGGCAAGGCCTTTACGGACAACTAACCATGCAGCGCCTGCTGGGCGTAAGGGCTAAGGTAGCCTTTAATCCGGACTCATTCGGACATACAGCTACCCTGCCGCAGATCATCACAAAGCAAGGGATGGAAAACTACGTCTTTATGCGCCCCCAGCGACATGAAAAGACAATCCCGGCAGACCTGTTCTGGTGGGAAGGCCCCGACGGCTCGCGCGTATTGACCTATCGCATACAGCAAAGCTATACAGACAACCGCTCGGTACGAGGGCGCATGGAATCGATCCTGCAAATAGCCGCCGCCGAGCCGGCCAAAACCTTTATGGCATTCTATGGCGTAGGCGACCATGGCGGCGGCCCTACAAAGGAGAACCTCCGCTCGATAGAAGAAATAAAGCAGGAAGAAGGCGCTCCTGCCGTGATGTACAGCAGCGTAGATGCCTATTTTGAAGAGATACGGAAGACGGCTTCGCTATCGATCCCTACGGTAAAAGACGACCTTCAGCATCATGCCGTGGGCTGCTATACGTCTGAAAGCGCCATAAAGAAGGGCAACCGCCTTTCGGAAGCAGCATTGGTAACGGCCGAGAAGATCGCCTCGCTCGGCGCCCTTCATTGGAATAATGCTTACCCAAAAGAGCAGTTCGATGCTGCCTGGAAAAAGCTCTTATTCCTCCAGTTTCACGATAGCCTGGCGGGCTCCTCACTTGTCTCCCATTCGGAAGATGCGAAGGAAGGGTACGGATACGCCCTCGATGTGGCGCATCAGGCAACCTGGCTGGCCGTTCAGAAACTGGAATGGCAGATAGCAACAGAAGACCCGGACTCGGAATATATGGTAGTATTCAACCCGCATGCCTGGGAGGTGAAGGCGAATATACAATATGATTTCGGATGGAACGCACTGCCCGGATCAGCAGCCGTGCTGGATGGCGAGGGCCATTCGCTTCCGTACCAGTGGGTATTGGGCGAATCGCAGACAGGGGGCCGTAAAGGCTTGGTTGTACAAGCTACGCTTCCTGCCATGGGCTATCGCCAGATACGCATCACAAAGGGCGAGCCATACACAATAAGCAAACCGGCAAGCGCCGGGGGGAATACGCTTGAGAATGAATATTACAAAATCCGTTTCTCCACGCATGGCACGCTGAGCCTGCTGGATAAAGAAACCGGCAGGGAGGTATTTGCCAACGGAGCAAAGGGCTGCCGCGCCATCATTATAAACGACCAAAGCGACGCCTGGGGCCACGACGTAAAGGCATACGATGAGGAGACAGGCGCCTTTGGTGAAGCCAATATCAAGGTACTCTGCAACGGGCCTCTGAAGGCTACCTTGCGCGTGACGTCTCACTATGGCCGTTCGAAGCTGGTGATAGACTGGTCGCTCTACGCCGGGCAGCGGGCTATCGAGGCGGAGGCAACGCTCCACTGGCACGAAAGGCAGAAGATGCTTAAACTCTCCTTCCCGGTAGACGTTCAGCAGCCTGTGGCAACGTATGAAACGGCCTACGGCTTTATCGCACGCGAAGCAAACGGAAACGAAGACCCCGGCCAGCGATGGATAGACGTAACCGGCCAGCAGGAAACAGCCACATACGGGCTCGCCGTTATGAACGATGCCAAATACGGCTATGCCATAAGCGGCAGTGATATGCGCATAACGATTGTCCGCTCGCCCGTCTTCGCCCATCACGATCCTAAAAAGCTCGATATAGATCAGGAATACGTCTGGATGGATCAGGGCATACAAACCTTCCGCATGCGGCTGCTTCCGCACAAAGACGGCTGGAGAGAAGCCGGCATCCCGCGGATGGCAGAAGAGTTTATCTCGCACCCGGTAGCGCTCTATCAGGGTATTCATCCGGGAAGCCTGCCTAAGTCGGCCTCCTTCCTCTTGGCCGATAAGGAGAATATGATCGTCTCGTCTGTCAAGAAAGCCGAAGTGGGCGACGATTGGATCATCCGCTGCATAGAAACAGACGGGCGCGAAACAAGCGCATCGCTGCAATTCCCTTCCGTTAATTTCAGGTGGAGCGGACGCTTCGGAACCTGCGAAATAAAGACATTACGCTATAACCCCAGGCGGGGAACAATAAAAGAAGTAAATCTGCTGGAAGAATGAAGCTTTTAGGAATAGATATTGGAGGAACGAAATGTTCCGTAGCCCTGGGAACTGCCGGGGGCGAGACGCTGCACATCCTGGCAAAGAAGTCGTTCCCTACCGAGGTAGCCAACGGATTTGCTTATACCCTGCATACGATACAGCAGCATATAGACGCCCTATTGTATGAATCGAATCTGACGCCGAAGCAGGTCGCCGCCTGCGGAATAAGTTGCGGCGGCCCGCTGGACAGCCGGAGAGGCCTCATCCTGTCGCCGCCAAACCTGCCGGGGTGGGACCATATCCCGATCGTAGAAATAATAGAAAAACAATACGGCATCCGGACAGGCATACAGAACGATGCCAACGCCTGCGCGCTTGCCGAATGGAAATACGGGGCGGGCAAAGGTTGCGACAACATGATCTTCCTTACCTTTGGCACCGGCATGGGCGCCGGCCTGATACTGAATGGCCGGCTCTATGTAGGCGCCAGCGACATGGCCGGCGAAGTAGGACACATACGCCTGGAACGCTTCGGCCCCGTAGGCTATGGCAAAGCAGGCTCGTTTGAAGGCTTTTGCAGCGGAGGAGGGATAGCCCAACTGGCCCGTACCACAGCCTGCGAAAGGATGCAGCGAGGCGAAAAGGTAGCCTTCTGCCCCACGCCAGACGACCTCTCCCGGATAAGCGCCAAGACCGTAGCCGACGCTGCCTTGGAAGGCGACGAACCGGCAAAGGAGATCTACCGCCTCTGCGGACGCTACCTGGGGAAAGCCCTGGCCATCCTGATAGACGTATTGAACCCCGAAAGGATCGTGCTGGGAAGTATCTACGGAAGGGCGCAGCAACTGATAGAGCCTTCCATGACCGAAGTGATCCGCGAGGAAACCGTCTCTTACGCCCGCGAAGCCTGCCGCATCGTACCCGCCGGCCTGAAAGAAAGTATCGGAGACTATGCCGCCCTGTCGGTTGCCTCCTCTCAATTATAAATTATACAATGAAAGAAGCAGTACAAAAGGAGTTGGATCTCCTGTTTTTGAATTACCCGGAATTACGGGCGTGCGAAAGCGACATCACCGGAGCCTTTGGCCTCCTGCTGGTATGTAGCCGCCAAAAGAGTTTGATCATGACGTGCGGAAACGGTGGCAGCGCCGCCGACGCCGGCCATATAGTAGGCGAGTTAATGAAAGGCTTTAAACAGAAAAGGCCGCTTACCAATGCAGAACGAGGTGTATTAGAAAGCGCCTTCCCCAGCGAAGGCGCCTACCTGGCCACCCACCTGCAAAGAGGCATCCCCGCCCTGTCTTTGTGCGATCAGGTAGCCATCACCACGGCCTTTATCAATGACGTAGCCCCCGACATGGTATTCGCTCAACAAGTATTCGGCTACGGCAAAGCGGGCGACGTACTCATAGCCCTCTCTACCTCCGGCAATTCGCGCAACGTAGTAAACGCCTGCCAGGTAGCCAACGCCTTCCAAATAAAAACAATCGGACTAACCGGCGAATCAGGCGGCAAGATGAAGTCTCTCTGCGACATCACCATCCGCGTCCCCGCCTACGAAACCTACCGCATCCAGGAATACCACCTCCCCATCTACCACACCCTCTGCTCCATGCTCGAAATAGCCAACTATTCGTAAGGGGGGGAGGGGAAAGTCAGGTGTTTTCTTTGCAATAGCTGTCGGCTTCGTCTATGATCTCATCAAGACTCATGCCGGCAAATAGATTCTTTTGCCTCCATTCAGTATAATCAAAAGGCTCTTTAAGCAGCAACGCTATAAACCGTTCAGCATTAAGTATCCCCAATTCGTTGCTGAGGCATCTCATACCTCTATCCAACAATTCCATACTGTTTGTCATAGTTCAATATCAGTTATAAATTCTATCGGATTGCATATCGTAATGCGCTTATCCCTGTATTTCAATAAGCGCTTGTCTACCGTTATAAAATAATCGCAACGCCCGGCTATAGCGCATGCAACATGAAGAGCGTCGGCTTCCATAATGCCTGTAGCCGTGATTTCCTTTGCCGTCGCCCTTATCTCTTCCGACTTTTCAACAAAAGAGGAACTGAGCTTTTCCCATAATGCAATAGCCTCTCTCTTACCGGAGAAAAGATTACGGCTGTTTTCAAACTTCAACATGAAAGACCACGTAAGCTCTATCTTATCTTCATACACAAGGGCTTGAATATAAAGCTTTGCCTGCGTTTCGAGATAAATTCTCAGTTGCGTCTGCTCATCGTAAGGACGATTAAAACAACAGTTATCAAGATATATGCGACGTTTCATTTATACTTCTATTTTGAAATTAGAATCACTGATGCAAAGATAAGTCATTTTCAGGAAATAAATACCCCGTCACCGCAGGTCGATGACCCGCGGTTATGAAAATATAGCCCTTTCGGGCTGTGCCTGACAGGATATAGCTGATTGTATTCAGAATTACTTATCCTGCTAAAACATCGTTTCCTTACTGAATTAAAGCGGCAATGAATAAAAATCCGTCCCTGTGTTTAAGCAAAAAAAGTCTTCGCGAAGTCTCCAGTAAGTCTTCGCGAAGTCTTTGGTAAAACATCGCGAAGTCTTTATAAACTCTTCGCGATGTTTTGCTGAAGACTTCGCGAAGACTTTTTTAACAAATACATTACAACCCTACAATGGTAACGGCCTTTCCGTCGATGGTTCTTCTCTCCATATAGATCTTCTCGTCCCATGACGTTTTGCCCCGGTCGAAAAGAGCCAGCCAGCCTTCCGTAGCGCCGTAGACATCCATATAGCGCAAGGTCTGTTCTACGCCTCCTTCCAACGACTTTTCGCCGCGCCATAGTTTGAGTTCTAT
>JAISCM010000249.1 GCA_031265595.1 Tannerellaceae bacterium | reverse complement strand
AGGCATTTGTTCGCCTAAGCCGCCCATCATGGGGAGTATCATAGGAAGAGCGACGCCTACCATTTCTTTTTCCATAAAGAATGATACGGCAGATTCAACTAACTTAATGTTAAGTGGCAATGCTACAAAATCGCCTTTGTCTATCATCGCAGCCAACAGCGTTGTCATATCAAGATTTTGTGCTGATGCAAGCACTTCCAGCATTGGGAGGGTCTTTTTCGCAAGAGCGATGAATACCTGGCCTTCTGAGGCATAATACAATAGACTTACCATTTTCTTAACAGCGTCGGGCATACCGGTTGGTTCGGTTTCGCCTGGTTTCATCCAGGTTACGTCAAACAGGCCGTCTTCTGTGAAGGTAGCTGTTACGGCAGTTACTTTTTGTGCCAGCATGCCGCCGAATGCCGGGCCTAATAGCTGGGCAAAGGCTGCGTCTGTTGCCGGGTCGCCGGAGCTTACGTCAAAGAATACATCGGCGCCTCTTTCGGAAAGGTTTAAACTCCATATACCTGCAATGGGCGAGTCTATCTTACGGACTGTTTTTATGTCCAGCGTTTTTACTGCGTCTGCTTTGGTAGCAGGAACGCCTGATAGGGTGCCGGAGATGGTGATCGTTGTGGTACCCACTGTCTTTTCCGATGAAAACGTATAGTCGTCTCCAGACTTTGTCATCACTACATCGTCAAATTCTACTGTGGCATCGTCTGGCACAAGATTGGTCAATGTGATCTTTGCATTGTCTCCGGAACCGGTGGCCAGCGTTACTAATTTGGTTGTTTCTTCCGTATTTTCTCCATTTAATTTCAATACAGTTGAAGCATCGCCTGCTTTGTAACCGCCCAGGGCATCTTTCCAGGTAGTTGCCACAGGGGTAGGCGTGGGAGGATTGGGCGTGGGGGTTACACCGCCGTCGTCTTTCTTATCGTCGCCACACGCAGAGAAGAAAGTGATGGAAAAAGCCATCACAAGTAAAGAAAAGAAAAAGCTCTTTTTCATAATCATCTTTTTTAAATTAAAATAAATTCTTGCCATGTTCGTCTATTAGTTAAACGTAGCAAATATACTATTAATATTTCATTTCAGGCCACGCAATACAGGAATATGTTTATCTGACAGAAGCGGGTTTACGGCGCAAGGTATGGATAATCGTCTTTTCTTTATAGGCCGTATTTATTTTTATTTCGTCTAAAACGGGTATTTTTGGAGAGATTGTCGGATAAATTTAGTTCCTTTGTAAAGATGAATGAACAGGTTCTTGACAAACTGAAAGTACTGGCTGAATCGGCAAAGTACGACGTTTCTTGCTCTTCGAGCGGTACTACGCGGAAGAGCCAGCCGGGCGCCATCGGGAGCGCCGCCGGCTGGGGCATCTGCCATAGCTTTACGGAAGATGGGCGGTGCGTCTCTTTGCTGAAGATCATGCTTACCAATTACTGTATGTACGACTGCGCGTATTGCATCAACCGGCGCAGCAACGACATAAAGAGGGCCACCTTTACCGTGCAGGAGCTGATAGAATTAACCCTTGAGTTCTATCGCCGTAATTATATTGAAGGGCTTTTCCTTAGTTCCGGCATTATGAATAATCCCGATTATACGATGGAGCGCATGATACGCGTGGTAAAAGAGCTGCGCACGGTGCATCGCTATAATGGCTATATACACATGAAAAGCATACCCGGCACAAGCCCGGAGCTGGTGAGCGAAGCCGGGAAATATGCCGACCGTCTGAGCGTTAATATCGAAATCCCCAAAGAGCAAAACCTGAAGCTGCTGGCTCCGGAGAAAGATCATCAGAGCGTTTACCGGCCGATGTTCTATATACAGCAAGGCTTCTCGGCCAGTACAGACGAACGCAAACGCTTCCGCCACGCCCCCCGCTTTGCTCCCGCCGGGCAGAGTACGCAGATGATCATCGGCGCAACGGACGAGAGCGACAAGGATATCCTCCGCCTGTCGTCCGCCCTGTATCAACGCCCCAGTATGAAGCGGGTGTATTATTCGGGCTATATTCCTATCAATACGAACGATTCGCGCCTGCCGGTATTGAAGCAGGCCCCGCTGGTGAGGGAGAACCGTTTGTATCAGGCCGACTGGCTGATGCGCTTCTATGGCTTCCGGGTAAACGAAATTGTAGACGATGCCTTCCCGGATCTCGATCTGGAAATCGATCCGAAGCTTACCTGGGCCTTGCGCCATCCCGAAGCATTCCCGGTAGACCTGAATAAGGCCGATTACGAAATGATCCTCCGGGTGCCGGGTATCGGCGTCAAGTCGGCCAAGCTGATCATCGTGTCGCGCAGGCATGGGCATATCACCTCTGCTACGCTAAAGAAGATAGGCGTGGTAATGAAGCGGGCGCAGTATTTCATTACGTGCCATGAGTTGACGCCTTATACCGTAAACGAAGTGCAGCCCGAACAGGTACGCAAGATATTAACAGAAAAGAAGCGTCCCAAAAAGGAGCCCGACAAACGCCAGCTAACCATCTTATTCCCCGACTGATACCGATGATCGTTTTCCGTTACGATAAGACATTCGATGGATTGCTTACGGCTGTTTTTGATGCGTACAGCCGGAAGGAGTTCCCCGAAAGATTACTTTCGGAGGCAGAGCCGTTGCCCCTGTTCGCCAGGCAGGAACACCGGGTGATCACCGGTACGGATAAATCGGCCCGCGTATGGAAAGCGCTCTGCAAAAAGACATCGAAAGAGGTAGGCAGCATGCTGATGCACGTATGGCTGTCTGAGCTTCAGGGAAGCGATGAGTTGCTATTCCGCTATATACGAAAAACCTTCGACGCCCCCCACTCCATCGCCACTGATTTTGCCGACGATGATGTAATAGAAGTAGATAAAATAGCCCGGAAGGTGAGCCGCGAGCGGTTATACCTCATCCAGTTTGTCCGCTTTCAGAAGGCTGCGGACGACATCTTCTTTGCGCCGGTATCGCCCGTTTACAATGCCTTGCCGCTTACGCTTCCTTATTTTACCGATCGCTTCGCCACCCAGAAATGGCTGATTTACGACATCAAAAGGCGGTATGGCTATTATTATGATTTAAAGACAGCCGAAGAAGTGACGCTCGACGACGACAAGCATCTGCTAAGCGGCCAATTAGATGAAGAGCTGATGGCGCAAGACGAGAAGCTGTTTCAGGAGATGTGGAAAAGCTACTTCCGTGCCCTCACCATCAAAGAACGCCTCAACCCCCGGCTACACCGGCAACATCTGCCTCGCCGCTTCTGGAAATTCCTGCCCGAAAAGCGCTGATCAGGGCTTCTTTATAGCCGTACATTTCTCTAACAAGATGGCCGGGTGGTATGATAGCTTTGCCTGCCTTAGCCCCGGGATGCCCAGATCTTCCTCGCGGTTTACATATATATATTGTTCGGGCAGGTGGGCGGCAAATTCTTTATTGATCATACTGTACGCGCCATCGTAGGCAATATTGGCCTTTTCTACATGCACGCCAAACGTATTCTGGTTGATGGGGGCGCCGAAAGAAAAGGCAATGATCTGCTGATCTGCACAGATAGCGCCGCCTATCAGTCCCAGTTCGCCGGCATGTCCGAGCGCGTAGGTCAGCGAGCGCCGTTCGTTGCTCAGCTCCTCGGCGTCGTCGTCTGTCCGGTTGGCTTTATACCATCTACATTCCAGCGCCAGGCATTCGGGCACCAATTCCGGCGTTATCTCCATATACCGGTAGCGATGCTGGTATTGCCTTACGAATTTATTGATATGGTTGCGCTTGGGCTGGTATTTCTTTCCGGTTAGATTCACCAGGTCGTCGCGCAGATAGATGTAGTCGTAATAATCCCGTTCGGGAATATACCGGAAGCCATCGGGGAAAAACTGCGCCAGATCGTTCCTTCCTTCGGGAGTAACGCCCAGCAACCACAGCGGATGCCCATGTTTAAGTGAGTCTTCCTCCAGCAATTCTATGGCGCGGGATAAGCGGCCATTCCCTACCGGGCACATATAGACCGGCCGGTCGTTGTCTCCTATCCAGAAGCGGATCAATAAATAATCATCCACCACAGCATACTCGCTCTTGTAAAGAAACCGCCAACTACACATATTGGCAAAAGAGAAATCACAATTCATATACGGGCTTTTCAGCGTAAAAGAGGTAATAACCTCTTTATCATCCAGCGTTATCGCTTTAAAAGATATGTCCATTATATCATTATTAAAAAGAAAAAAGCAAAGGTAATACAAAAATCATCACAAGCCCTATTATGAGTTGCAACGGCAGGCCTACCTTTACATAGTCCATAAATATATATTTGCCGGCCGGCATCACCAGGGCATTCGGCGGCGTAGAGAAAGGCGAGGCGAAACACATACTGGCGGCTACGGTTACGGCCATAAGGAAGGGGTAAGGGCTTACGCCTACCGACAGGGCGGCTTGCAGGGCAATGGGCGCTATCAGCACGGCCGTAGCTGTGTTGCTGATAAAGAGCGTCATCAGTGAGGTGGTGAAATAGATACCGGCCAGCAAGGCCAGCGGCCCCATACTTCCCAGATTAGCGGCCAGGGTATCGGATATAAGGGTAGACGTACCGGTCTTTTCGAGCGCCAGCGACATGGGGAGCATGGCGGCTATTAGTACGATACTCTCCCAGTTGATCGTCTTATAGGCCTCTTCTACATTGCGGAAGCAGCCCGTCAGTACCATCAGGATAGCGGCTATCAACACCGAAGTGACCGGCGCAATAGGGATAAAGTCGAATACCATGCTTACGATCATCAGCAGCATGATGACGGCAGCCACCGGCGCTTTATAGTCTAACGTAACCCGGGCTGCTTCTTCCAGCGGTTGCCCCAGCACCACCCATTGAGATTGCTTTTTGCTCATCTGGGCGATATGATCCCAATGGCCCTGTATCAGCAACAAGTCGCCCGGGTGCATCTTTACGTCTTTGATATTGGAAAGGATGTATTCGCCGTTTCGTTCGATACCTAATATATTAACGCCGTATTTATCGCGGAAGCCGGAGTCTTTCACTGTTTTGTTGATTAGTTTGGAAGCCGGCATCAATACGATCTCGGCAATGCCTATCTCGCGCACGCTTAGCTTTTCGTTGGCCGATTCGCCGGCAAATTCGGTAGAGGTGGCTTCCGACAGGGTAAGCCTGTTTTCTTCGGCAAACCGGTTTACATTCTCGAACGGGCCGAATACGTACAGGATGTCGTCTACTTTTATTTCCGTCTCGGGGCCGGCTAATTTCTGGTCTACCGTCTTCATGAAGCGGCCCTGCCCGGGCGACTTCCT
>JAISCM010000174.1 GCA_031265595.1 Tannerellaceae bacterium | reverse complement strand
TCGCCCAGTTCCTGTCCGTTGTAGATCATTACCGGGTTGGTATTCATTGTAGCGGCGATGATCATACCGGGGAAACCGGCTTCGGGATTACCGGCAAAGAAGTCTGAAGCGATTCGTTGCTCGTCATGGTTTTCAAGAAAATTCAGCATCTGGTGTTGGATCCCCTCTACCGATTGCCAACACCAGGTAATGTTGGAAGCTGGCGCTTCGCCCCGGATCACGGCGCGCAGGGTGTCGTATAATCCTACTTTGTCGTACAGGTAGTCGAACTGTCCGCGGCTGAGGAAATCTCTGTAAGCGGAAGGATTGTATATTTCGGCAATGAAGATAACGCCGTATTCTTTCTTTATCTTCGGGATGGCCCATTCCCAAAATTCAATGGGCGCCATCTCGGCCATATCGCAACGGAAACCGTCTATCCCCGTCGCTGCCCAGAAGCGTAGTATATCCAGCATCTTTCCCCAAGTGTTCGGGCGAGGGTGGAAATGAGCTTCGCCTCCGTGCCGGTAGTCTATCCCGTAATTGAGTTTAACGGTTTCGTACCAGTCGGTTTTTCCGGGGTAAGGGTCAAAGTGGTTGTTGCCCGTAGCTTTGGCCGGAAACTCGGTATAAGCATAATCTTCATGCTGGTTGCCGAAGTAAATATCCAGCGGTTGGCCGGGTATATAATAGAAGTTGTTGTTTATATCAAAGGCCTGGTTTGTATTATCGTGCTCTCCCAGGTCTTCCCTGTAAGGCGGCTTGGCGTCTGAGGCATATTGGCGGGCTACATGGTTGGGCACGAAGTCGATAATTACTTTCAGCCCCGCTTCGTGGGTTCGCCCCACTAAGCTTCGGAACTCGTCCACCCGGTCTGCCACCCGGTCTGCCAGATCCGGGTCTATATCGTAATAATCTTTGATGGCATAAGGCGAGCCGGCTTTTCCTTTTACGATGGCCGAATGGTCGGGGCGTATCCCGAAAGCCGTATAATCCGTTTGTGTAGCATGCTCTATTACGCCGGTATACCAAATATGCGTGATGCCCAATTCCTTTATTTTATAGAGCGTCCGGAGGGAATAGCCCGAAAGCTTCCCCACGCCGTTTTCATCTTTGTTTCCATTGTGTGTCAACGACGCGTTTATATTACCAAACAAGCGGGGGAGCGTCTGGTAAATGATCAGTTTGTTTGTATTATCCATGTTCATATCTGCCTTGTTATTTATCAGTCTTTCTTTAGGCGGTCTTTTTTTGCCGCCAGTACCTTTACTATCATCGGTTGCTCGTCTATGTATTTATCAAAGGCGTCTACCGCCGCTTTATATCCTATGCCGGCTATCTGGCTTACGTTTTCGAGGTCGAACGTCTTATAGCTGCTCACATCTTTTGTTTCAATCAGTATATCGCACAGTAAGCGGTCTTCCAGCGTATTGGCGCGAAACATATAATGATACGAACGCTCGGCAATTCCCCAGAGCGTCTGTTTATATTTTTGGGCGATCAGCGGGCTTACGTTTACGCCGATCACATGCCTGCACTCTTCTCGTATATTAGATACCGGAAAATTGCGAAACAACCCTCCATCCACATAATGCGAGCCCTCTATTATCACCGGACTGAATACAACCGGCATACAACACGATGCCACTACCGGCTCTACCACCGGGCCGCTTCTAAACTCGCGGCTCTGCCCTTTGTCTAAATCCGTAGCTATAACGACGAGGGGGATTTTTAACTCTTCAAAGCATTTCGCCCGGAGGTATTGCTTGAGGAAGCTATGAAACCGTTTGTTGTCGAACAGCCCGGCCTTGGGTATATGTATCCCGGCAAACTCGGAAAATTCGCGCCCGGTAAAGATCTTTTCCACATCATCTGCCGAATACCCGTCGGCAAACAACACACCCGCCAAAGCGCCTGCGCTCGTCCCGGAAATAATGTCGGGGATCAGGCTACATTCTTCTAAAAACCGGTAAACGCCCACATGGGCAAAGCCTTTGGCCCCTCCTCCGCTTAACGCCAGGCCCAGGCTGTATTTCTTTTTAGTACTACTCTTTTTCATTTCCGGCACAACTTATTAAATCTTTTTCAAAGATGCGTTTTTTTGGTAAATAATTCATACAGTTTTATTATTTTGACGGTGAAAAAGTAATCGTTTGTTCGCACCCCATTGATCGTCTCACCCAGGTGGTACACGTGTCTCACCCGGGTGGTCCACCTGTCTCACCCGGGTGGTCCAGGTGTACCACCCGGGTGAGACGATCAATGGGATACGAAGAAAACAGGAAACCGGCACGATCCCTCCCATAGTTTTGTATGAAGAAACTATTACTTTTCCGTAGGGGGAGGGGATAGGGCTACTGATGCTCTGGCCTCAGCAAGTCGTTGACGGTTTTTACCGGGTTGAAGGTTTCTACCGGGACTTCGATGAAGACGGTGTTCCAGTCGCTCATCGCGCCGTTCCATAGTCCGGGCAGTTCCAGGGCTTTCAGTTCTTTGCCGTCTTTGCTTTTGATCGATATGAAACCGGTTTCTTTGTCTACATAATCGGGCAGGTTGTATTTATTTCCGTTATGGTCTTTCACGGCACAGACTAAATCTACCGGGTTAAAATGCGTTCCCTGTTCAAATAATTCCTTCTTTACAGGGTCTTTCAGATCGATTTGCGAGCTTTCGAGTATTTGTGGAGAGATAGTTCCGTCCTGATTTACGGCGAGGAAGGGGCCTCCTCCCGGCTCGCCTGTGTTTTTTACCATGCCGCATACCCGGATAGGGCGTTGGAATTTTCTTTTTAAATAAAGAACCAGGTCGGCGTCTTCAAGGTATTTAATGTCGGGATTGCGTGTGCAAAGTTCATCCTGTAGGAAGTGGATCATTTCTTCCACTTGCTTGTGTGTGTATTTTCCGCTGTCTATCAATCGTAAATACCCATGTATCTTAGCCTGTAGCCTGACCAGGGCGCCGCCCAATACCTTCTTATAAATAACCGTAGCATACTTAAAGCTGTCGGGCACTACATTGTCTATGTTTTTTATAAAGATAATGTCGGCATCAATATCATTGAGGTTCTCTATCAACGCTCCATGCCCTCCGGGGCGGAAAACCAACTTCCCGTCGCTATCGCGTAACGGCTCGTTGTTCATATCTACGGCTATGGTGTCGGTAGAGGGCTTTTGCCGGCTAAAGGAAATATGGTATGCTACGGAAAACTTGTTTTCGTACAGCGCCCTCTTCTTGCCGACCAATGCCCTGAACAACGCCTCGTGCCCGGTAGATACAGTAAAATGCAGGCGTACATCCCCTACATTATTTTTAGCATACATGCTACCTTCGGCCAGATGCTCTTCCATGGCCGTGCGTACACCTTTAGGATAGGTATGGAAAAGGAGCAACCCCTTGGGCAATTGGCCGTAAGTAAGCCCCGGTTCATTCAGCAAGGCCGATACAATCTCCTTATACTTGCCGGCTTCCATTAATTCGGGAATATCTTTTTCGTGGTGTACACGGCAGAATGTATTCAGCTCTTCGTAGAAAGCGAACTTCTCTATCTCGTCAAAGAATTGCCTGACCGGGGGCGTCTTAGGCGCCGGATCATCCGCTTCGAGGAAAGCAAATAACTCTTTGAACATCCGGCTTGCCGCTCCCGATGCAGGCACAAATTTGACGATCGTCTTATTCCTCCCCGCATACTCTTCCCATGCGTCAATGTATAGAAGCTGTTTATCCTGGGGGATTGCCCTGATCCCTTTTTCGATAGAAGCAGAGTCGGTTATCTCAAGAAAAGGAAAGCCTTTGGCAAAGGAGGCTACTTGTTCCTCTATCTGTTCTTCACGGACGCCTTTGGCTTTGAGCTGAATTAAGTCTTCTTTTGTAAGCATAATGATGGCTTTTTAGGTTTATGCATATACTACAAATGTATAAAATAAGCGTAGAATCGTAACTATATTAAAAGAAAAAAAGGTACTTTTACAACATATTA
>JAISCM010000167.1 GCA_031265595.1 Tannerellaceae bacterium | reverse complement strand
GGCTTCTTTCAGATAAATCTAACTGATTAAATTGTTTTCAATACGTTTGTCAGCTCATCGGGAGTAAGATTGGTAGCAATAATAACCCCTTCATCGTTAATCAGATAATTTTTAAAACCCTTTTTCAGATTATACTTCCCGTATAAAGCTGACTTTCTACTTTGTCCTGCATGAAACTGTGTTGCTTCATTCAATTTGTCTATCCGTACGGTTTCAGAGAAGATCGATTCTTTCTCATCCAGCGAAATAGAACGGAACGAAATTTTTTCAGAACAAAGTTTACTTACTTCGTTCGCTAACCTGATGTTGCGTTCCCGGGATTCTGCATCGTAAGCAGCCCAAAAATTAAGCAAGGTGTAACGGCCCGAATGATTTTGGAAATTAAAATCCCTTTCATTTCCCAAAGACTTTATTCCCGGAGCAAGATCGCCTGGAGATACCCCCTCGACCAATCTTACATCCTTTGTGGCAGCAGACATTGTAAGCAATGTAACCGTCACAGTGAGAACATAAGCTTTTACCTTCATACTATCATTTTAATGTTAAACTTAATTGAATTAAATAATAAACAAGGCTATCACCCAAATGGTTTTAATAAACTATTTATTACGAATCCAACCCCTGATTTTCAGGGAAGATAAGGAGAACCCTTCGCTAAGGCATCCGGCGCTTATCTTAAAAATCCCGGCAAAGATACGAAAAAGGAATTAAAAAAAGAGGTCATCTGTTGATGGCCTCTTTTTTTATTCAGCACAAATAAAACTGATTATTCTGCTTTTTCTTCTGCTACAGGCGCTTCGTCTCCGCCGGCTACAGCGCGTGTTGTTGCTTCGGCGGCGGCTATTTCAGCTTTCTTTTTAGCTACTTCTGCCGCTTTGGCTTTGTTGACTTCCTTTTCTGCATCCAAGCGAGTTTTTGCTTCTACTTTAGCGCTTTCGCGGTCTTTGTCTTTTAATGCCTGGGCTGCTTGTTGTTTGTTTTTCAACCAGGCTTGAAATTTAGTTTCAACAGCCGCTTCATCAAAAGCGCCTTTCTTAACGCCTTCCAGTAAATGTTTTTTCAGAAAAACGCCTTCTTTAGAAAGAATCGTACGCGTCGTGTCTGTAGGTTGCGCACCTACTTGTAACCAATACAAAGCTCTGTTGAAATTCAAATCTATTGTAGCAGGATTAGTGTTCGGATTATAAGAACCTAGCCTTTCAATAAATTTTCCATCTCGTGGAGCCCTGCTGTCTGCGACTACGATCTTATAAAAAGCGTACCCTTTACGACCGTGTCTTTGCAATCTGATTTTTGTTGCCATGTTTGAATAATTAATTTAAGCTATTTTGTATTAGCGGGTGCAAAGATAAGGCAATTAATCAATTAAACAAATTTTCGCCGGATATTTTTTTATTATATGGATGCCTTGATCCGGTCGTTAATTACGGCCGTTACTCCGGCTTTACCCTGTTCATCTTTCCGGATAATGATCATAGCCAAGCCATTAAATAGCTTACGCTGTGGCAGGAAATCGGCCTCATGGCTGGCTGGGTCTCCATTGCCTGTCCCTACAAATTCGCCTTTCGTTATGGTAAACTTCACCTCTTCGTTGCAATTCTCGCATAGTAAACCGTTGGCGTCGTATGCCGCAACTTTAACCAAAACCATCTCTTTCCCCTGCCAGACTGTTTCGAGACGCAATCCGGCCAGCGGGCCGAATGTTTCCCTTACAGATTCGGCAACTGCTATACCTTTATTATATGCGATCAGTTTTATTTCGCCCGGCTGATACGTTACCTCCCATTTACCAATATCGCCTTTGCTGTTTTTCTTTTTCCCTTGCGAAACGTTATTTACGAAAAGTTCTACTTCTTCGCAATTACTATATGTTTCAACTTTTATTACCTGCCCTTCTTTTCCGGGGAAGTTCCAATTGGGTAGAACGTGCGCCAGCGGCTCGTCTGTCCATACGCTTTTCCAATAATAAAAGGCATCCTTTTCAAAGCCGCACATATCCATGGCGCCGAAATTACTACCGATAGAGGGCCAATACCAGGGAGAGGGCTCGCCTCTGTAATCAAAAGCCGTCCATAAGAAAAGGCCGCCCAACTGGGGAACGTCTATCCGGTTATGCTTCCAGGCATATTCGAGGGAGCCGTGGCTGGTCAACCCTCCCAAGGTTCCTTTATCTACATCACTATCGTCGCCTCCCGACATCATGGCTTGCATATAAGAGCCGCTGTCGTAAGCCGAGCACCAGCCGTTTTTCGGATCGTCGGTATATACGCCGCGTGTAGACATAAAGCTGGCGTCTTCCGTTCCCATCACCAAGATGCCCGGTATATTCTTTACATGCATGGCTGCGTCCTGATCGTCGTAATTAAAACCGGCTACATCGGGGATCGTAACATAAGCGGGATCTTCTTTCGCCGCCATACCTGCCATTGTGATCATGCGGGTAGGGTCTTGATGCTTGACAAGCTCTTTGATACGTTTCAGTAACGCTTTGCCTTGCTTTGAAGGAGTAATCATTTCTTCATTCTCCAGGCAGTACATAAATACGCAAGGGTGGTTGCGGCTCGATACGACCAGATCGCGTATATCTTCCAGCGTGACGGGATTTACCATAAAATTCCGGTTTTCGTTCAACACTAAGATACCTTCCCGGTCGCAAATATCGAGAAAGGAGCGGGTTGCCGGATGATGTGACGAACGGTATGCGTTCACCCCCATCTCTTTCATCCGCTTTACTTTATATTCCATTATATCATCTGTAAGGGCAATACCTACTCCGGCAAAGTCCTGATGCTCGCATACGCCTTTCAGTTCTACCCAGCGCCCGTTCAGGAATAATCCTTTCTGGGTATAATCAATTGTGCGCAGCCCGAAAGCGGTTTCCATTTCTTCTTCATTCTTCCCATCACAACGGATCTGCACATTTACTTTGTAAAGATTCGGTTGCCCTAAGTCCCATAATACGGGATTACCAATATGGAAGAGGCGTGAAAAAGGCTGTTCGCCAAAAGACGGTATCGTAAATTCTTCCGCCCCTTTTTGCAGGGATTTTCCTTTGGGATCGACAATTTCATACAAAAGAGAGAAGGTTTTATTATCCGGGTAGTTGTTTACAAGTTCCGATATTACTTCTACATCGAATGTTTTATTTGCCGCAGGGATTACTTTGGCAAAGATTCCTTCTTTCTTAAAACCGAGCGTTCCGTGGGTTGCCAACCATACATTGCGGTAGATACCAGCGCCGTCGTACCACCAGCCTTCGCGTCCGTAAGAAGATGTTTTAACTAACACCACATTCCTGTCGGAGCCATATTCCAGATACTCCGTCACATCAAAATCAAAACCGGTATATCCCGAATAATGATTGCCTATATAATGTCCGTTTACCCAAATGTCGCAATCGTGCATAACTCCTTCAAATTCCAGGAAAACCCTTTTCCCTTCGGTCTCAACCGGCACAGTAAAGCGCTTCCGGTAGTAACCCACATTATCCGGTAAATACCCATTGCCGGCATCCGACTCAAGGCTGAACCCCACTGCTCTCTCTTTCGGGGCCTGATATTCCTGGCGAAACATCCAGTCGTGAGGAATATTCACATCCTCCCAACCTTCGGAAAGCGCCGGGACAACGCCATAAAAATGATATAAAAAGGCAGCATTCTCTCCTCCTAATATCTTGGCAAAAATCCCGGGCGACGTTAATTGAACACCTTCGTCGCGGGTAAGAATAGAAGCGCCTCCGGTAAAGCCAGCCTTTGTAGCGAGCTTCCTGGGGATTTCCTGCGCCGGTAATTCTCCCTGATGGAATTGCCAGCCGGCATTCAATGATGTCTTCATTTTTGATTGATTTGTAGCATTTACAAAAGTACCTGGCAGCATCATAAAACCTGCCGCTACAACAAAAGCCGTGTAATTCTTCATGATATTCTATTCATTGGGTTCGTTCATCTTCAGTAATACAGCCTTTAAAAGCAAATTCCTTTTTAGCCCGTTCGGGACTAATAATAAAATAAATCATATCCGCCCGCGAACAAAGTATATCCTGCGAATTATATATCTCCGCCTCAAGGTATACGGCATTAAACCGTACTTCCTTTATCCGCCCCCGGATAGTTAGTTGAGGTTCGTCCGTTGAGATACGCTTTATAAACCGGGCATCTAATTTCGATGTCACTCCGGTTGTTTGTAATTTTCGTATAACGACCCAACCGCCTATTTCATCCGTTAATGTACTTTGTATGCCTCCATGCAACGTATCCAGCCAACCCTGATAATATTTGGTTGGTTTCCAAGTAGCCACCACATCATCTCCGTCTTCATAAAACTCCATGTGAAGCCCCGACGGATTACCGGGCGAACAGGCAAA